>NZ_JBCPAN010000005.1:0-189261 GCF_040916945.1 Bifidobacterium sp. RTP21102st3_E2_RTP21102_210122
GTGCAACACCTTCTTAAGTTAGAAACTGAACACTTCCAACCCTAGACAAGGTGTTGCACTTCTATTTAGAACTCAGGACCAGTCCATCGGAACCCACTGTGTGTCATTGTATTTTCAGTCAGTGATGCGGGCAGTCGGTGATGCGATAGGTTTGCGTATGGAAGTCGCAAGTGACCGCAGTGCCGTCCGCGAATACCGAACGCTGCACCAGCGGATCATCATCCACGAACTCGTGACGAACCAGTTCCTGCATGCCGACCCGCTCATGGAATGCAGCGACCGTATGGCAGCGTTCGATGTCGTTTTCCGTGCGAGCGCGCTGTTCGTCGTCCATGTCGCCGTCAACGCCGATGTATGCGGCATCGCGAATCAGGTATGGAGCTCCGCCGTTGAGCAAGGCGTACAGCATGTAATCGTCGCCGTCCACCACACGCTCCATCATCCACGGCTCGATAACGCAATCATGGTAGACGAGGTTATACAGCGGCACCGGTACACCTTGGCGCGGCTCGTTGGGTGAGCGCATCTGGAAGTCGTATGGCGCGTAATGGCAGAATATCAGGCTTGGCACTGCCCAGTCCGATACCTCTTCGGACGAGGAGAGGATGCCGTGCGAGAGCAGATATTCGAAGCACTCGGCGCGGCGGTCAAAGCATTCGCGGCGGGTCATGCGGTGTTCGGGGTTCGAGCATTCGTCGCCTTCGTTGCAGGTGAAGACATCCAAGTATGCACAGTCGAGTTTGATGCCATGCGCGGCAATCTGGGTGAAATTGCGGCGCACGTAGTCCGGTGCGAGCTCGGCGCACAGGTAGGTCTGGCGGCCGCCCGCCCAGCGTGCGTGTTCGGGCATCGTACCGTCTGCCAGCCGAATCGCATTGTTGGCATCAAAGGTTTGCGCGGTGAAGTAGTAATCGCGGTACTGGTCATGCGTGCCGAAAATATCGCCTTGCTCATGGCAGGCGTCGACCAGCGACTTCATGCCTTCCCAGCCGCCTGCCTCCTGACAGGCCGGCAGATAGTCGGGGTGTGCGTTGTCGTATCCGGGCTGTGCCCAACCATCCAAGTGCATGTACAGTCGGCCTGCACCCATGCCGTGCAGTGTTCGCATTTGCTTTTCGCGCTGCGCAAAGGTGACCAATGAATCGTTTTTCTCGGGGTGATCCTTATCGTAGTAGTACGAGTCGGGCTGCACTTTGGTTTTGATGCCGATGTGCACCCACGAGCGACCAATCAGGTCACGCACGGAGGGATTGCGCGCCGCCTTTTCGGCGAGCGTACGCAGGCGACCTCGTTCGTTGACGTACGAACGATAGGCCTTGCACACCGCCGTGTGATCGGCGTGGTCGAGGAACTGGTAGCGTACCACGCGGCGATAATTCATTGTGCCGAGGCTTGGCTCAAACCAAGTATTGATATGGGTGTACGGGCCATCGCTGGGATGGTCGATGCCGTAACCGGCATTCCATGGAGTTTCGCAGATGGCGATATACCCGTGTCCGTCTGCGCGGAGCTGCGCGAACCACGGCATGTAACCGCCAGCCGTTTCGAAGCGGCCGTCGAAGGCGATGTCTTTGGTGCTCACGGCGGTAGGCCATGTGTTGGGGATCATCACACCTTGCTCATGGGTGATGAGCGTCGTGTCATGATCGTCGGCGCAATCGAAGTCCATGGCTGCGGGCCACGTCACATTGGTGATGTTCAGGCCTTGCTCATTGAGCGGAATCCATTCGAAGAGCACATCGCCTGAGGCACGCTCCACCCATACATAGGTTTCAAAGGAGTATGCGCTGTGCCCAAAGCCGGTGAAGATGCTGCGAATGCCGGTTCCCGTGCCGGTTTCACGCTGCTCATGGGTGATGGAAGTGGCATCCGCGAACGCGAAGGTGCCTTGCGCGCATTGCAGGGTCGGCTTGAAATCAGCGCAGGTATTCCATTCGGCACCGTCGCGCGTAAAAGCGAACTGCATTGTTCGTTCATCGAATCGCACGGTAGTGCCGGATACGGTGAATTCCATAGTTAATGTGCTCCTGTATGTTCTCGATTGCTCCCGCTTACGGGAGCTCGCTCATATAACAAGATTAGGGGTGGTCTGCTGTTTGAGACCACCCCCAGTCGGCTTTGCCGACAGCCCCCGCCAGCGGGGGGCTAGCGCTGTCTGTTTATTACTTACTGCTTACTGCTTCTTGGTCAGTGCGGTGAACACTGGGCCGCCGCCGTAGTCGAATGCGACGCCGGAGATTGCGGAGGTGCTGGCTGCGGTGGCATTCTGGTTCCACAACGGGATAGCCGGAAGGTCCTGCAGCAGAATCTCCTCACCTTGCTGATAATACTTGTCGGCTTCCTCGGTGGACGGGGCGGAAAGAGCCTTGTCCATCATGGCATCGAACTCGGGGTTCTTGTAGTTGCCGCTGTTGCCGCCCTTGCCGTCGGCCGAACTGGAATCGTACAGCTGTACCAGATAGTTGTCCGCGGATGGATAATCAGGGCCCCAACCGCTACGGTATGCGGAGGTCATCTTGCCTGAATCCACATTGGACAGGAACTCGTCGGAAGTGGACATCGGGATGCTCTTGGCATCGATATCCAGCGTGTTCTTGATGTAGTTGCAGATTGCCTCAACCCAGTTCTTCGCAGTGCCATCAGCATTGTATGCAATGCCGAACTCACCGCTCCACGGGGAGATGGCGTTGGCCTTGGCCCACAGTTCCTTGGCCTTGGACGGGTTGTACTTCAGTACTTCATTTCCCTTGAGTTCCTTGGAGTAGGCGCTGATTGGGGCTGCAAGGAAGTCGACGGCGGGCGTGGCGGTGCCGTGGAAGATCTTCTCGGCGACGGTCTTGCGGTCGATGGACATGGAAATGGCCTGACGACGCAGGTTGCCTTCCTCGTTCTGGCCGAAGTGTTCCAGCCATTCAGGAATGGTGAAGGTGAGCGTATTGCCACCGGGCTCGTTGTATGCCTTCAGCGACTTGTCGGATTGGAAGGAGGTAAGTGCGGTGTCAGGAATCATGTTCGTGAAGTCCAGGTTGCCACCGCGTAGGTCGGCGTATGCCGAATCAGGCGAGGTATAGATCTTGAAGTTCAGGCCATCGTTCTTGGCGACACGATTGCCCTTGTAGTCAGGGTTCTTCACCATTTCGATGCTGTGGTTGTGCTGCCAGGACACGAACTTGTATGGGCCGTTGCTCACTGGGTGCTGACCGAACTTCTTCGGGTCCTTGAACGCGGATTCGGGCAACGGCATGTAGGCGTGGCTGCCGGCCTTGACCGGGAATGCCGAGTCGGGCTGGCTGAGCTTGACATCGATGGTGTTGTCGTCAACGACGGTCAGGCCGCTCAGCGTGGCCTTGGGGTCCACGTCCGGCTTTTGCAGATCATCATAGCCTTCGATTGTGCTGAAGAAGCTGGCGCTGGCCTGCTTGTTGGCACTGTTGGCGGTGTAATTCCATGCGTTTACGAAGGAGTGCGCGGTCACCGGAGTGCCGTCGGTGAACTTCCATCCGCTCTTGAGCTTGATGACGTAATGCGTGGCGTTGTCGCTGGAGGTGATGCTGTCTGCTACCTCGTTGTGGATGCCGCCCTTCGCATCGTAGGTCACCAGACCTGCGAACAGCTGGTCTACAACCTTGCCGCCACCGGCCTCAGTGGTGTTGCCGGGGAATAGTGGGTGTGCCGGCTCACTGCCGTACACGGAAATGATATTGGAATCTGAAGCATTGCTGGAATTGGAGGTACCGGTCGATCCGCAGCCGCTGAGCAGCATGACGATTGCCGCACCGGCCGCGACCAGTGAAGTGACATGACGTGTGTTCATGAATCTCTCCCAAATATTCTGGCGTCGTCTTTTTGGCGACGAAAGACACCATAGGAGCTTCATGTTAACCACGTATGCAATATTCTCGAAATATAGACATTACTTAAGACTCAAGGCAGTAATTAATCCCAGAAACGCAAAAATCCCCTCACGAAGAAGGGATTTTCATGTTTCTGTTTGGAAAGTATTCAGCGAGGCAGCATCATCGGACGCTGGCTGGCCTTGATCGGGGCCGGCAGCTCGCTCTTTTCCTTGGAGAGGTACTCGTCCACGGCTGCGGCGCAGGAGCGGCCTTCGGCGATGGCCCAGACCACGAGGCTCTGGCCACGGCCGGCATCGCCGCACACGAACACGCCATCCTGGGAGGTGGCGAACTTGTCGTTGCGGGCGATGTTGCCACGCTTGTCGAGTTCGACGGGCAGCTGGTCGAGGATGGTCTCGGTGTCCGGGTGCAGGAAGCCCACGGAGATGAGGACCAGATCGGCCGGCAGCACGCGCTCGGTACCGGGCTGTCGGGTAAAGGGGCCGTTCTCGCCGGGGGCCACAGAGACAACCTTCAGGCCGGTGACGTGACCGTGTTCATCGGCCACGAAGCCTTCGGCGGTGGTCGAGTTGTCGATGGTGACCTTGGCCTTCTCCTCTTCGGTGCCTTCGAAGTTCACCGAGTCGGTCGAGTAGATGTACTCGCCACCCTCTTCCATGGAGGAAGTCTTCTGGTAGGTGCGGGCGAAAGTCGGCCACGGGCTGTTGTCCGGGCGTGAAGACGGCTCTTTCGGCATAATCTGCAGCACGGTGACGTCTTTCGCGCCTTGGCGGATGGAGGTGCCGAGGCAGTCGGAACCGGTGTCGCCACCGCCGATGACGATGACGTGCTTGTCCTTGGCGGTGATGTCGTGCACCGGCTTGACGCCGAAGATACGGCGCGTGGCGTCGGGCAGGAAGTCGAGGGCGAAGTGGATGCCGTCGAGCTCACGGCCCGGAATCTTCATATCGCGCGGCACGCGGGAGCCGATGGCCACCACGACGGCGTCGTAACGGTCACGCAGGTCATCCCACGTGATGTCCTTGCCGATTTCCACGTTGGTGCGGAAGCGGGTGCCTTCGGCCTCCATCTGCTTGACACGGCGGTCAAGCAGACCCTTCTCGAGCTTGAAGTTCGGGATGCCGTAACGCATCAGACCACCGATGGCATCGTCCTTCTCGTAGACGACGACGGTGTGGCCGGCGCGGGTGAGCTGCTGTGCGGCGGCAAGGCCGGCAGGGCCAGAGCCGACGACGGCGACCGTCTGGTCGGTCAGACGCTGCGGCGGCAGCGGCTTGACGTAGTCCAAATCCCAGGCCTGGTCAATGATGGTCTGCTCGTCAAGCTTGATCATGGTCGGCGGCTGGTGGATGCCGAGCACGCAGGCCTGCTCGCACAGGGCCGGGCAGATGCGGCCGGTGACTTCGGGGAAGTTGTTGGTCATGGACAGACGGTTGTAGGCGTCTTCCCACTTGCCCTGACGGACCAAGTCGTTCCACTCGGGAATCAGGTTGCCCAGCGGGCATCCGGTCATGCAGAACGGGGTGCCACAATCCATGCAGCGGGCCGCCTGCGTTTGGGTCCACGGTTGCAGGCCGGTTTCGGCGTGAACGTCGAACCAGTCCTTGATACGCTCCTCAACGGGGCGTTCAGCCAGCTCTCGGCGGGTACGGACCTTCAGGAATCCTCTCGGGTCGCCCATGTCAGCGCGCTCCTTCCATAACCTGCTCGTACACCTTTTCCCAGGCGCCGGGCGTATTGAAATCTACATTGTTCGCCTTGGCTTCTTCCATGGCCTTCGTCATGGCCACGAACTGCTTCGGCACTACGTGCGTGAACCGCTTGACGGTTTCGTTCCAGTCCTCCAGCAGGGCCGCGGCGAACTGGGAACCGGTCTCTTCGGCATGCTGCTTGACCAGTGCGTACACCAGCTTGGAGGTTTCGGCATCAAGCGACTTGAAGAGCAGTGCACCGGACTTGATGGCACCCGGGTTGACCTTCTTCATATCAAGGTCAAGCACATAAGTGTTACCGCCGGAGAAGCCTGCACCGAAGTTGCGTCCGGTGGGGCCGAGCACCACAACAGTGCCGCCGGTCATGTACTCGCAGCCGTGGTCGCCCACGCCTTCGACCACGAACGTGGCACCGCCGTTACGAACGCCGAAACGTTCGCCGGCGCGACCGGCTACGAACATCTGGCCGGAAGTGGCGCCGAAACCGGTGACATTGCCGGCGATGACGTTGCTGTGCTTGTCGAAGGTGACGGTGTCTTCCGGGCGCACGATCATGCGACCGCCGGACAGGCCCTTGCCGGCGTAGTCGTTGACTTCACCGTAGATGCGCATGGTCTCGCCGCGCGGGATGAACGCACCGATGGACTGGCCTCCGGAACCGTGCAGGGTCATGTCGATGGTGTCGTCCGGCAGACCTTCCTCGCCGTAACGGCGGGTGATCTCGTAGCCGACCATGGTGCCGACCGTACGGTTGACGTTGCGAATCGGCATTTCGATGCGCACGGGTTCCTTGTGTTCGAGGGCCGGCTGGGCAAGTTCGATGAGCTTGTTGTCCAGCGCCTTCTCCAGCTCGTGGTTCTGCTCGATGGTCTGGTGCAGGATCGTGCCGGGTACCGGGCCGGCCTGCTTGAGCACGTTGGTCAGGTCGATGCCGCCGGACTTCCAGCGCTTGATGGCCTCGTCCTGATCCAAACACTCAACGTGGCCGATGGCCTCCTCAAGAGTCCTGAAGCCGAGCTGGGCGAGGATCTCGCGCACCTCCTCAGCGATGAACATGAAGAAGTTGACCACGTACTCGGGCTTGCCCTTAAAGCGGGCGCGCAGCTCAGGATCCTGGGTGGCAATGCCCTGCGGGCAGGTGTTCTTCTGGCAGGCGCGCATCATGACGCAGCCTTCCACGATCAGGGCCGCAGTAGCGAAGCCGAATTCCTCGGCACCAAGCAGGGCGGCGATGACCACGTCACGACCGGTCTTGAGCTCGCCGTCGCACTGTACGACGATGCGGGAGCGCAGGCCGTTCAGGATCAGCGTCTGCTGGGTTTCGGACAGGCCGATCTCCCACGGGGTGCCGGCGTGCTTGATGGCGTTGAGCGGGGCTGCACCCGTACCGCCGTCATAGCCGGAGATAAGCACCACGTCGGCATGGCACTTGGCCACACCGGCCGCGATGGTGCCGACGCCGAACTCGGAAACGAGCTTGACGTGGATACGTGCCTTCGGGTTGGCCATCTTCGCATCGTTGATCAGCTGCTTCAGATCCTCGATGGAGTAGATGTCGTGGTGCGGCGGCGGGGAGATAAGCTCCACGCCCGGGGTGGCGTGACGGACCTTGGCGATCCACGGCGGGACCTTGGCTCCGGGCAGGTGGCCACCCTCACCAGGCTTGGCGCCCTGGGCGAGCTTGATCTGCAAATCGGTGGCGTGCACGAGGTAATCGGAGGTCACGCCGAAGCGGGCGGACGCGATCTGCTTGATGCGGCTGTAGCGCTGCGGATCATTGATACGGTCGTCGGATTCGCCGCCCTCACCGGAGTTGGAGCGTGCGCCAATCGAGTTCATGGCGATGGCGAGCGTCTCGTGTGCTTCCTGCGAGATGGAGCCGTAGCTCATGGCACCGGTGGAGAAGCGCTTGACGATCTCGGAGGCCGGCTCGACTTCGGCGATGTCGATGGGCTTGCGGTTGGTGTTGAACTTCATCAGGCCACGCAGGGTCATGAGTCGGTTCGACGTGTCGTTGATGTGGTGCGAATACTTCTTGAACATCTGGTAGTCGCCACGCTGGGTGGACTGCTGAAGCAGGAAGATGGCCTCGGGATCGTTGAGGTGGTCCTCGCCGGTGCGACGCCACTTGTAGTCGCCGCCGGTGCGCAGGTTGCGGTGCGGGGACGCGCTCCACTGGTTCGGGTAGGCCACGCGGTGGCGGATGGCCACTTCTTCGGCGATTTCTTCAAGGCTCACGCCGCCCACACGGGAGGTGGTGCCGGTGAAGTATTCGTCGATGACTTCTTGGCTCAGGCCCACAGCCTCGAACAGCTGCGCGCCACGGTAGCTCATGATGGTGGAGACGCCCATCTTGGACATGATCTTGAGCACGCCGGTGGAGAGGGCCTTGGTGAGGTTCTTCACGGCGGTGTCCGCGTCGACCTTGAGGTAGCCGTTGCGGGCCAGATCTTCCACGGATTCGAATGCCAGGTACGGGTTCACGCAGGCGGCACCGTAAGCGATCAGCAGCGCGACATGGTGAATCTCGCGCACGTCACCGGCCTCGACGGCCACGGAGATCTGCGTACGGGTGTGGCGGCGCAGCAGGTGGTGCTGCACGGCGGAAGTCAGCAGCAGGGACGGGATCGGACCCCACGTATGGTTGGACTCACGGTCGGAGAGCACGATGAAGTTCTTGCCGTTGGCGATGGCCTCGTCGATTTCGGCGAAGATCTCGTCAAGTCGCTCTTCGAGGGCCTTGCCGCCGCCGGCGACCTGGTAGAGGCCCTTGACCACGTACGGGCGGTAGTAGCCGCCGAGGATGCGGGCCTTGTCAAGGCGCTTGAGCTGGGCCATCTCATCAGAGTTGACCACGGGCAGCGGGATGAGGATCTTCTTGGCGTGCAGCTCGGAATCGGCCAGCAGGTTCGGCTCGGGGCCGATGGCGGATTCGAGCGAGGTGACGATCTCCTCACGCTCCCAGTCCAGCGGCGGGTTGGTGACCTGTGCGAACTTCTGGGTGAAGTAGTCGAACAGCATGCGGCTGCGGCTGGAAAGCGCAGGCATAGGCGCATCGTTACCCATGGAACCGAGCGGTTCCTTGCCGGTGTTGGCCATCGGCGTGAGCAGGAGCTTCAGATCCTCTTCGGTGTAGCCGAAGGCGCGCTGACGGCGCTGGACGGACTGGCCGGAGTGGCTGACGTGCTCGCGGCGGGGCAGGTCGCTCATTTCAACGGAGTTGCCTTCCACCCACTTGCGGTACGGGTGCTGGGCAGCGAGGTTCCTCTTGACCTCTTCATCGGGAATGATGCGGCCTTCGGCGGTGTCGACCAAGAACATCTCGCCGGGCTCAAGACGACCCTTGGACACGATGTGTTCCTGCGCGATCTCCGGCAGAACGCCGGCCTCGGAGGCCAGAACGATGTAGCCGTCATCGGTGAGCTGCCAGCGGCCGGGACGGAAGCCGTTGCGGTCGAGCAGGGCGCCGACCTGGGTGCCGTCGGTGAAGACGATGTCGGCCGGGCCATCCCACGGCTCGATAAGCGTGTTGTTGTACTCGTAGAAGGCGCGCACGTCCGGATCGAGATCCGGGTTCTTCTCCCAAGCCGGCGGCAGCATCATGCAGATGGCGTGCGGCAGGGAGCGGCCGGCGAGGTGCAGCAGTTCGAGGCACTCGTCGAAGGTGCCGGAATCGGAGTAGCCCGGGGTGGTGATCGGCAGCAGCGGCTCGAATTCACCGAGCAGTTCGCTGCTCAGGCGGCCTTCACGGGCGGAGAGCCAGTTGCGGTTGCCCTGGATGGTGTTGATCTCGCCATTGTGGGCCAGCAGACGGAACGGCTGGGCCAGCGGCCAGCTCGGGAAGGTGTTGGTGGAGAAGCGGGAGTGGACGATGGCGATGGTGGCCTTCATGCGCTCGTCGTTCAGATCCTCGAAGAAGTGGGTGAGCTGCATGGTGGTGAGCATGCCCTTGTACGTGATGGTACGGGCGGACAGGGATGCGAAGTAGACGCCCACCTCATGCTCGACGCGCTTGCGGATGCGGAAGGTCTTGCGATCCAAGTCCACGCCGGCCAGAGCACCGTCCGGAGAGGCGACCACGAGAGTCTTGAATCCTGGCATGGCGGCAAGGGCCTGCAGGCCAAGGCCGTCCGGGTTGGTGGGCACCACGCGCCATGCGAGGACTTCGAGTCCCTCCTCGCGCACGATCTTGGCAATGGCCTGTTCCTGCTGACCGGAGGTTTCGATGTCGCGGTCAAGGAAGGCGATGCCTGCCGCATAGTGACCGGCTTCCGGCAGTTCGGCGGGCACGGTGGCACGCATGAACTCATCCGGCATGCTCATCAGAATGCCGGCGCCGTCACCTGTGTTCTCCTCGGCACCCACGGCACCACGGTGATCAAGGTTGACCAGCACCTCAATGGCGTCGGTGACGATCTTGCGCTCAGGACGCTTGTTCAAAGTGGTGACCATACCCACACCACAGGCGTCATGCTCGTTGGCGGGATCATACATACCGTCCGGAGCGTGGACCGTGAGATCGAGCGGGGCTTTGAATGTCACCGAAATCACCTCAATTGGTTGTGGGCACGTAAGAAAATCATGCCTCTTCGTTCATTGCTGTTGACACAGTACCGTCGCTCCATGTCATTTACGTTTCATGTGTCCATATACCGAGTCGCCATAAAAGTCAATAGTGATTCTCAAGCAATTTTTTTATGGCCAGTTATGGGGGTATTTCGAACTTTTTCGCTCGAAATGTCTATTTGACCACACGAAAATACGATACGGAAACGTCCGTATCGTGAAATGCTGCGTTGGGTGATGTTACGGATTGGCGGCTGTGGACCACCCTCAGTCATGCTTCGCATGACAGCTCCCGCCAGCGGGAACATGAGAACTGTGCATGTCTGACACCATAGCGATCGGCGCGCTCCGCGAACTCACCGAACATGGCATCCACGCGCCCGACGACGTACGGCTCATGGGATTCGACGGTATCCCCTTCTCCGCCTGCACCAACCCACCCATCAGCACTGTGGCGATGGACGTCCCCGCAATGGCTCGTACGGTTATCGATCGCATGGTGACGCTGAACGAGTCGAACCTACGGCATGAACGGCCCGATGACATCACCCATGACCATATCCAGTTCCAGGTGATGCCACGCACGTCGACTCTGTCCGCCTGATACCGGCCGGCACCCTTATGAGTGCCGGCCTTCATCCTCGAAAATATGAAGGCTATGCCACGTACAGCGCGGCGGGATACGTAAGATACGAAATCTCATCGAGCTGATCGACCGTCACATATCCGGCTGGCGCGTTGAGCACGTCCGGAATGCGGTTGACGATTGTGGCGCACGTATGTTCGACGGTCGCCGGCTTGACCACGTGGAACTCCACGTCCGGTTCACCCTCGATCTTCCAATCGCACATATCGCCATCATCCGGCCCGTACACCTTGCCGATACAGGCAGTTTCCAACGTGATGCCCTGATTAGTTTCGGTGGTTACCACGGCGGACATGCCGATGCATTTGCCGACCGGAATCATCTCGCCCATCGTTTCGGAATACACGTCGACATCGCTGAAATACGGCACACTGGCCTGGGTCTGCGATGCGATGGTAAGCCCAAGCTTCTGGGCCAGCGCTTCATTGGAATTCCATACATACGAGGGCACCACGGTTTCGGGATGCGCAAGCTCGGCCTCGAACTCCTCGGCGGTCAGACCGCAACCGTGCGCTTTGGCCAAAGCCAGGCCGTATTCCTCGACGTTGTAGCTCACCGCACCGGTGATCTTCTTGATGCTGTGGCATCCGGCGGCGACGGTGGAGACCATGTTCACCCAGTAGATGTCCTGCATGCCGGAGCCGACCATGGTGGCACCGGCTTCCTTGGCGATGATGTCGAGACGGTTCGTGGTGGCCGGATCGGTGGTCCACGGGTAGATGCATTCCTCGCAGGTGGTGATCACGCTGATGCCGCGGGCCAAGCACTGCTCGCACATGGTGGCGATTTCGTTCTCGAAGCTGAATAGCGTGACTACCGCGATATCCGCGTCGCACTCGTTGAGTACAGCCTCGGCATCGGCGCGAATCGGCACATTGATGGGGCCGATGCCTGCAAACACACCGGCATCCATGCCCACGACTTCCGGGTTCACGTCGATGGCACCGACGATTTGAATGCCTTTCTCGTGCATATAGCGAATCGTGTACTTCGCCATTTTGCCGCAGCCGTATTGAATGGCTTTGATTGGTTGCATACCGCATGCTCCTTTGCAACAGTGCATATTGGCCATTGGAGAAGTCTCGCCGTCGAGACCAAGCCAATAGCCTTTACTCTACCGACATCAGGCTGGGCATTCACTGATATCGGCGGCACTGGAGTGTCGGGGAGAGTCGGTGTAGCGGTACCACTACCGAACAGAAGGGCTGGGGCCATCACGAGGTCTCCCGCCGAATCACGGCATCTCGCTGATTTTCTGCCCGCCGGGCAGGGGCCCATGCCCATCGGCGTATGCGCCGCTGATCTGGCCGAATCCAACGACCCGAGAGAACGACGCGCAGGGGCTCGAAACCCTTACAGAACTCATCACGGCATACAACAAGGAAATGAGCAATGATTTCCCGCATTGCAATCCCCAGCGGCGCTCATCCGTGGAATATCGTATACATGGTGGCCGAGCGCATTACCAAATCATGACTGCTCACCGGCGGTCTCATGGTGCAGTTGCACGCCATCATGGGCGGTCTCGACGTGCGTCCCGCTACCGACGCGGATCTGCTTGGCGCGTTGATTCTTAAGAGCGCCGCATACCAAGCAGACCATGCCGGATATGGAGATAGACATCTGTACGATGCCGCAATGCCCGCATCCCTCATCAGCGACCCTGACGCCGAAACTCGGCGACTACATAGCCACACGGATCGCAGACGTATCAAGCTCCCGTACGACATGCTCACCGATGAATCACCTTACTGGAACAACCTTGACGAACAACATCGCAGAACAGGACTCGATGCCATAGAGACACTGGCCGATTGGTAGCCGCTCTACCGAACCCGGCTGTGGCGGATACCAGTCAGACCAATCCCGCCTACAACCTACTTCCGGTTACGTAGGGCGTGGAGCATGGCGACGAACACGATAACAATGACCACGGCCATGATCGCACAGATGAGTTTGCCGGGGATGCGTTCGTCGCGGGCCTATTGCATCGCGGCGTCTGCCGCTGAGATAGTGCCCGAGGTCTGGGGCTGAGTCTTCAGAGTTGCCGATTGTTCAAAAGTCATACTCTAACGATAATGCTGCGGAAAGCGGTTACCATAAAGCGTGCTCACAGTCGCCCGTCATGCGAACTTTTTGAAAACTGTTGATAAATAGCCATTTTCCGCAAAAGCCCTTGCAAAACACTATGATTTAGAACATCTATTAGTATGACGTAAACCATATTACAAACTACTTAAGGTAAGCGCTTACAGTTCGGCATGAGAGACTCCTCATCACGATATGGATGCGCTACAGTCACTATCGATTGATACGCACGTCCCCATCGACTACGCGATTTCGCCGTCGCCGTACGCGCGTTCGGAGGCTCGCAGACACGGCTTGCCTTGCACCACCTCGACCTGCGAGGGCGGCGCGTCATCGCCGGCGCGCTTGGCCTGGATCTGTTCGAACAGCATTCGGAAGGATCGCTCCCCCATGTCCAGGAAGTTCTGGGTGTAACTGGTCAGCGCCGGATTCCACATGGCACCGAAGTTGCGGTCGTCAAAGCCTACGACGCTCACGTCAGCAGGCACGCGGCGACCAACCTCCCTTAGACCCCGGATCACAGCGATGGCGGTCTCGTCGTTGCCGGCGAAAATCGCAGTCACATCACCACGACGGCCCAAGGTGCGCCCAGCCTTGACCGACTCCTCCAAATCATCGTCGGGCACGATGATTGGGTCAGGTGCCGTGACGCCGCGCTCCTTGAGCGCGTCACGCCACCCATTGGTGCGGGTGTTATCGGTCGGACCTTCCGGACGCCCCACATGGAACACGGTGCGATGGCCGAGATCCAGCAGATGCATGGTCATCCAACGGCCGCCATCCCTTTCGGCGTTGATGACCTGGTATTCGCCGTCGCCGAAGCTGCCACCCACCACGACCATCGGCATATCTTTGGGAATGTATTCCAGTGCGGCGATGCCGGCCCGGTCGTACTCGTAGACGATCACGCCCGCCGGCCTGATCGACAAACCCATGCGCACGCGAGCCTTGACGGAGTCCATGTCGGACTCGTCCAAAGAAACAATATTGAGCAGGAACCGACGTTTACGGGCGGCGGCCTCCACCCCATGGTTCGTTTCGGACGTGGAGAAGGCGGAAGGATTGGCCGCGAACACCACCACGGAGTCCATCTCCCGGTTCGACAGAGCGCGCGCCACAATGCTCGGCTCGTAGCCCAGCTCCTTGATGGCCTTGGCGATGCGTTCACGCTTGTCTTCGGTGACATTGACGGTGCCGTTGAGATACCGGGAGACGGTCGGTGCCGAGACTCCGGCCAGTTTGGCCACGTCCTTGATCACCGGCCGGGTGCGGCCCGCACTTCTCGCCATCCTTGTCTCCCCTGTTGTTGTCAGTTGTTGTTATTGCGTACGTCAAGGAGAACCGGCATCACCATGGCAGTCATCCAGTCACACCCATATCCGTTCAGCCGCGCTCCGACTTCGGTTCTCCTTTTTTCGCCGCGATTCATTGTAGTTCATGACGGGGAACCTATACCCAAATCGATAACTTCGTGAAAACCGTACGCTGAGTTGCGGTGAGTGTACGGTTTCCGCGAAATCATCCCTTATTTCGTGAAGAACGTACACTGAATCGTCGTCAACGTACGGTTTTCACGAAATGGGGCCTCATCTCGTGAAGAACGTACACTGAGTCATTCTGAGCGTACGGTTTTCACGAAATGGCAGCTGATTTCGTGAAGAACGTACGCTGAAGATGCCCCCGGTGTCACTGATGACTGTTTTCGGTATGGAAGGCGGCGCAGCAAGGTGTCCTAGGCTAATATCGCCTCCGACAAGACCGTCGGCAAAGCCGTCGACGTCGATTCAAGTTATCCACAGCAACAATTCGCGTGACATAGTATCCACATTTGCCGGTTGAGCTTGTGCAACGATCAAAATCACCCTTAGCGTCGAGATATGAAAGAACACAAGGAAGTTTCTGCACTGCTGCAGCAGGCGAAGCAGGAGCGTCGCTGCTGCTATGGCACCAGTGATGCGCAACGGCGCGCCCTGAAACGTCGCCTGCATGCCGGGGAGCTGGTGTCACCGTATAAGAACCTGTACGCCGACCGAACACTTTGGAACACCATGACCAGAGAGCAACAGTCATTGCAGGTCATACGTGCGTTGTCCGCAATCCACCCTCAGTGGGTATTTGCGGGGTTGAGTGCGGCGTGCGTATACGGACTGCAGCACAACTATTCCCTGCACGACGGCACAGTGCACATCGCCTCGAAGTCCGGCATCGGCGGCGGAGACGAGGCGCGTCTCAACCGCATCTATATCAATCGGATTCCGACGCGGAAGCATAACGGCATTCTCTTGACGACTCCGGCGCGAACGCTGCTCGACTGCGCGGCATTCCCATTCCCACAGGCGCTGCCCATATACGATTCGGCTCTGAGAAAGTCCCTGACGACCATCGAAGAGGTGCAGTCGCTGATGATTCAAAGCGTCTGCGACGAGGTCTCCGTGACCAAGCTGCTGAAGTACGCGGATCCCCTGAGCGAAAACGGCGGCGAATCATTGATGCGTGGCCAGATCACCGAATTGTCTTTCGGCATCCCCCTGCTGCAGGTGCAGTTCATGAATCCCGACAATCCCGCAATGTCATATCGCGTCGATTTCTGTTGGAAGCTCGCAGACGGCCGCATCATCGTGGCAGAATACGACGGCATGGCCAAATACGCCGACATCAGCAACAAGAATCGCGCAAGCCTCCAGGCGAAAATGGAGTACGACCGCAGACGTGATCGGCATCTCCGGGAACAGGGCGTCACCGAAATCGTCCATGTGTTCTATGAGGATCTGCTACGCCCCATCAATCTTGAGACCAAGCTGCTCAAGGCCGGTGTGCCCAAAATCCGGTGAAGATAGGCCCCATTTCGTGAAAACCGTACGCTTACGACGACTCAGCGTACGTTCTTCACGAGATGAGGCCCCATTTCGTGAAAACCGTACGCTTACGACGACTCAGCGTACGATTTCCGCGACATGAGGCCATACCTCGTGAAAACCGTACGCTCAGAACAAGGCCGTCAGAAGGTCGACTAGACAACCTCTTAACTACCGAATGGTATCTAAAGAACGGCGATATTCCGCCAGAAACGCCGAGAGCGGAATAGTCCCCTTGCGTTTGTCATCGGACTGCGTTATTCTGAAACCGGTTTCAGAAAGAAGCCGATAAACAAAACTCAAAGCCCCAAGGTTTTGACCAACGAAAGGAAACATGATGTCTCTCAAGGATTCCATGATTCGCGGTCTGGCTGTGTACGGCCTGAGCTCCATGAGCCAGTGCGGTCGCGCCAACAGCAGCACGCTCGTCGACCTGATCAACGAAGCCAACAAGAACGCTCGCTGAGCCATCGGCTCCGGTCCGGCAATCCAATCAGATTAGCCACGGACCCCATAACAACAAAGCTTAAACAACAATCGCAAAGCCGCTCACGGCGATGCGCAAACGAAAGGTAATGATTATGTCTCTCAAGGATTCCATGATTCGCGGTCTCGCCCTCTCCGGTATGGATGCCATCGCCCGCGCCGGCTACGCCGACTCCAAGATGTTCGCCGACATCATCAACGCCGCCAACAAGGACGCTCGCTGAATCTAGCGAACAATCCCGTTCATGAGATTGCATGACACATACGAAGGCAATCCCCCTCAGGCCGCAATCGGCCGGCACACCACAATAATTGAATAACGCAATAATTCAACACAGTAAAACTGAACAATAACCGGGACAACGGGGTCCATATATTCTTTCTTTTCCCATCGTGCGTACGCCGCGCCAGCACAGGTTCACATACGATGCACACGGCCGCCAATACACGATGCGTCATCATCAACGCCCTCACCGCATCATGAGATACTCCCCCGCCCGTTGTCCACACTGTTGCCTCTACAATGCCTGTGATGCACGCCGAACGGCATCCTGCACAGTGACTGAAGAACGAAACACCAAGGGACGGAAATGGATAACGAACTCTTCGAAAAGGCGCCGATTCCGGAGGCGTATTTCTCGCTGGCGATGCCCGTGGTGCTCAGCATGCTGGTCACCTTGGTGTACAACATGGTCGACACCTATTTCATCGCGCATACGGGAAACACCGATATGGTGGCGGGCGTCTCCCTCACCGCGCCAGTGTTCACCGTGATGATCGCCCTCGGCGACATCTTCGGCCTCGGCGGCAGTTCGGTCATCTCGCGCTTGTTCGGCCAACACCGGTTCGCCGACGGCAAGCGACTCAGCGCGTTCTGCTTCTATGCCGCCATCGCCACCGGCCTGCTGATTCTGGTGCTGGGCCTGGCGTTCCGCGACCCGATGCTCGCGCTGCTCGGCGCCACTGACGACACTTGGCAGTATGCCTCCGACTTCTACACGCTGATCATCGTCGGCTCGCCGTTCATCATCGTGTCGATGACGCCGTCCAACCTGCTGCGCACCGAAGGCCACGCCGTGCAGTCCATGATCGGTTCGGTGGCCGGCACGGCGGTCAACATCGTGCTCAATCCCCTGTTCATCCACGGATTCGGCTGGGGTGCTGCGGGTTCGGCCGGTGCCACCGTGATCGCCAACATCTGCACCGACGCCTATTTCGTCTGGTTCACGCTGCGTCACAGCAGCAACCTGTCCATCGACCCGCGGACCGTCATCGACCGCGCGCGCCGGCGTCTGGCGGTCACGGCCCGGGAGGTCGGGAGCATCCTCGCCATCGGCATCCCCTCGGCGATCACGAACCTCACGCAGAGCGTCGGCATCGTCATGATCAACCTGTTCCTGCTCCCCTACGGTACCGACGCGGTAGCCGCGATGGGCATCGCGCTGAAAGTCATCATGATCGCGGTGCTGGTTTTCGTGGGATTCGCGTTCGGCGCGCAGCCGCTGATCGGCTACAACTACGGCGCCCGCAATATGCCTCGACTGCGCGGCATTCTGCGTTTTTCCTACCTGTTCCTGTCCCTGTTCGCCCTGGTGATGACCGTGGTGCTCAGCCTGTCCGACCGTCTACTGATGGGATTCTTCATCGAGGACGCCACCATCATCACGCTGGGCGCCGGCATGCTGCGGGTTCAGCTGCTGAGCCTGGTGTGCGTAGCCGTCGTGATGGTCACGACCTGCACCTTCCAGTCCGCAGGCAAGGCGGTCGGCGCCTTTGTGCTGTCGATCAGCAGGCAGGGTGTGATGCTGGCGATTACCCTGTTCGTCGGCTCCCGGCTGGCCGGCTATCAGGGTGTAATCGCCGCGCAGGCCATCGCCGATCTGCTGACCGCGATTGTGGCGGTCATCCTGTTCGTCGTGATGTTGCCTGAGCTGCGCAGTCGGAAAGCTCGCTGATAGAGCAACACGAGGTTTAGCAGACACGCATTCGGAGAGCCAATACGCTGCGTAATATTGCGCGCGATATTGCGCAATGGGAGGCGGTGCCGTTTTGTTGGACTCATCGTTGATTCCATCACCACCAATCATGTCACAAGACCGAGCTCGCGTCGACGATCCATGATACCAGTTCCACGATGCCGGTGTCGCTATCTTTGCGATACACGGCGGTCAGTTCGCCGCAGCTCACGGTTTCCAGTGTGGCGCGCACGTCTTCCTTTCCGGTACTCGCTCCCGCTGCGGGAGCTGTCTCGCATAGCGAGACTGAGGGTGGTTCTCAGCGCTGCCCCCCAGTCGGGCGAAGCCCGCCAGCCCCCGCCAGCGGGAGCCTGCTCACAGTTGTAGGGTTCGTACGATTTGTTCGGTGGTGCGGGTCACGTTGGCGGCCGCATCGGCCAACAGCTCACTAAGGCTGGCGGCTCCGGGCGCGATGCCGAATACCGCGTCGATGCCGACCTCATGCAGCTCATCGATGCCGGTGCCAATATGCCCGGCTACTGCGATGACCGGCTTGCCGTGGCGCTTGGCGGTTTCGGCCACGCCGGCCGGCGTCTTGCCGAACTTGGTCTGGAAGTCGATGGAGCCTTCGCCGGTGAACACCACGTCAGCCCATTGCGCGGCCGCATCGAGTCCGGATTGTTCGATGACGATGGCGATGCCCGGGCGGAATTCGGCGTTTAGGAAGCCCTTCAGCGCTGCACCGATGCCACCGGCCGCGCCGGCACCCGGCACGTCGTTCACGGCAACGCCGAGCTGGCTGTCGATTACCTGCGCAAAATGCGCGAGGGCGGCGTCCAATGTGGCGACATCATCTTTGGACGCACCTTTCTGCGGGCCGAACACGGCGCTGGCGCCGGTGGGGCCGGTCAGCGGGTTGGTCACGTCGCAGGCGGCGGTGATGGCGACGTTCTTGAGAGCCGGGTCCATCGTGCTGATATCGATGGTGGTCAGATTGGCGAGGGCCGCTCCCCCGTGTGCCAAGTCGTTACCGTTCTTGTCCAGAAGACGAACGCCGAGGGCCTGCAGAAGTCCGGCACCGGCGTCGTTGGTGGCGCTGCCGCCGAGCCCGACGATGATGCGCTTGGCTCCGGAACGGACGGCGGCGAGCATGAGTTCGCCGGTGCCGTAGGAGGAGGCGATCAACGGGTTGCGTTCTTTGGCTTCAAGCAGTGCCAGTCCGCTGGCTTCGGCTGTCTCGACCACGGCGGTCGTGCCGTCGGCGAGCAGACCGAAGTGGCCTTCGACAGGCCGGCCGAGCGGGTCGTGGACCGGCACGGCGCGCATCGATCCGCCGGTGGCGTCGACAAGCGCGCGTGCGGTGCCTTCACCGCCGTCGGCCATGGGAAGGCAACGGACCTCGGCATCGTGGTCGGCATTCTCAATCCCCTGAGCCATCGCCCGGGCCGCCTCCATGGCGGTCAGGCTCTCTTTGAAGGAGTCAGGGGCGCATAAGTATCGCGTCATGCTTCGAGCATACCGCACGACACGACGAAACGGTAAACGTTTTCCGTAATTCGCTTGATTATTTTTTTGTTCAGAATTCAGGCTTTCCAATCCACAATGCTACTATTGCAAGCAAAAATGCGATATCGTTTCGGTAAACGTTTAGACACGTTTTCCGTTTCAGGGAAGAAAAGGATCGATTCGATCGTGGCTGTACAGAACGATAAGGCGCAATCGCCAGCGACATTGATGGATGTCGCCAAAGAAGCCCAAGTCTCCATCGCCACCGCATCCCGCGTGCTCAACGGCAGCACCCGCAAGGTACGCAACCAATCGTATGTCAAGGTGATGGAAGCAGCCACCAAGCTCAACTATCGTCCCAACGCCTATGCTCAGGCAGTGGCCAAAGGCACCGCACCGAACATCGTGCTGCTGGTCTCCGATATCTCCGATCCCTACTTCGCATCCGTATCGCAAGGCGTGGTCAAGGCGGCGGCCGAACGCGGCATTTCCGTGACCATCGGCGTGGCAGCCACCCCGCACGAAGAGTTGGAGGCGGTGCGTAAGTCCGTATCCACCAGGCCGCGCGGCATCATCATCTCCGAAAGTGAATACACCGACGCGCCGGAACGCCAGGCGTTGCAGACGGAACTCACCCAGTACGAAGCATCCGGCGGACGTGCCGTGTTCGTGCTCAACCGCAACCTGCCCTTCCCGGCCGTGGACGTGGCGAACGATGTCGGCGCGCGCGCCATCGCAAAGCTGATCGTCGATTCCGGGTATACGCGCCCTGCGATTCTCAAGGGCGATGACGCACATCGCTCCTCCAAAGAACGACTGGCCGGCGTGATGGAAGTGTTGGACGAGGCAGGCATCACCGTGGATCCGAAAGCCGTGGCGAATGGTAAGTTCAGCCGTACCGACGGCTATGCGGCCGTCATGCAAATGGCCCGATCCGGACTGCTGAAGCCGGGCGAAGGCGCACTGTACGACGGCAAAGGCATCGATTCAATCATCGCGCTCAACGACGTGATGGCCATCGGTGCGATGACCGCGTTGCGCGCCAACGGCATCGAGCCGGGTCGGGAAATCGGCGTCACCGGTTTCGGCGACATCCCCTACTCCGCCGACGTGTTTCCGCCACTGACCACCGTGCATCTGCCGCTGGCCGAAATGGGCCAGGCCGCCGTGGACAGCATCCTGTCCAACCGCGATGACGGGGAGGCCACCGGCGGCACTGCCAACCGCCTGATCTACGTGCAAAGCGCCCCGGACGTAGTCCTACGCGGTTCCCTCCCCCGCCGGTAAAACAAAAATAGCTCCCTCTGACGGTGTAACCACAACTAGCGAACAGGTAATGGCGACTGCCGCGCACCATACCACCGACTCATACACCGACGAAATCGAAGAACTGTTCGATTACCGAGTCATTGAGCAACCGGCCACGACGAGTGGGCACCACTCGATGATTATCGGATACGGTAATCAGGCCTTCGCTGACCATTGGGGCGAGTTGGTCAAGGGAAACATTACGGAGAGTCTGGGGCGTGCTGCTCATACCCGCATCGTTGATGGCGCGGTTGATGCGGTCGAGGTCAAGGCCCTCGTGCAGGCGCAGCCCGAGCATGATGAGCTCTTCGAGGTTTTCCTCGGGAGTGATCGTCTCGCTATCGGCCCACGGCACACGGTTCTCGTTGATGGCCGTGCCCCACAAACGCGGGTGCGCGATGTCCCAGCTGCGCAGACCGTGTGAGACAGAAACCACCCCCAGTCCGGCATCCGCCGGACAACCCCCGCCAGCGGGGGCATGAATTTCTTGGGAGTTGTTCCCATGCGCGTTGATCATACCTAGTTCGGCGTTGGCCTGTCCATCAGCTGAGGCAGAGGCAATGGCTTCGGACTTGCCCCCGCCAGCGGGGGCTGTCAGCGAAGCTGACTGGGGGTGGTCAGCCTCGGTCACCGCGTTGTAGTGGGAGTGGGCACCTGGCCCTAGACCGGCCCAATCGACGTTGCGCCAGTAGCCGAGGTTGTGCTGGCTTTCGTATCCGGGGCGAGCCCAGTTGGAGACCTCATACCATTCGAGGCCGGCGGCGGCGAACAGGTCGTCAGCGATCTCGTATTTAGCTGCCTCGTCATCGTCATTGGGCTTGGGCAGAGTGCCGGCCGCGATTTGACGGCCCATTTTCGTGGTGGGTTCCACGGTCAATGCGTAGGCGGAGATGTGGTTTACGCCAAGATCGATGGCGGTCGTGACCGAGGTGCGCCAATCGTCCAGGCTCTCCCCCGGTGCACCGTAAATCAGATCCACGCTGGAGCGCAGGCCGGCCTTATTGGCGGCATTAACGCCTGCGGCCACGTTGGCCGGCGTATGCGTGCGGTCGAGGGTTTTGAGCACATGTGGTACGGCGGACTGCATACCGAAGGAAACACGGGTGAAGCCGCCGGCAGCGAGCTCATTGATGTAATACTCGTTGACCGTGTCCGGGTTGGCTTCGGTGGTGATTTCGGCGTCGGGCGCGATGCCCCAGATCTTGCGGATGGCATCGAGCATGGCGACCAGATCGCGGGCGGCGAGAATTGTGGGGGTGCCGCCGCCGAAGAACACGGTGGAGACCGGTGGCTCCGCGATGCCGTGATCGAGCTGCCACTGCTTGGTCAATTTCATTTCCCGAATGACCATATTGGCATAGTTGCCGCGCGAGGCCCCCGCACCAAGATCCGTAGCCGTGTAGGTGTTGAAGTCGCAGTAACCGCAGCGCCGCAAGCAGAACGGGACGTGGATGTAGACCTCGAACACTAGCCCTCGGTCTTCTGAGCGGCACGAATCTTGTCTTTGGTGTCGCGGTCGTTGGAGTCCTCGCCGGTGGACAGGGCTGCGATGAACGCCTCCTGCGGCACCTCCACATGGCCGAGCATCTTCATGCGCTTCTTGCCAGCCTTCTGCTTTTCGAGCAACTTGCGCTTACGGGTGATGTCGCCGCCGTAGCACTTGGCGAGCACGTCCTTGCGTAACGCACGAATGTTCTCACGTGCGATGATGCGCGAACCAATCGCAGCCTGAATCGGAATCTCAAACTGTTGGCGAGGAATCAGACTACGCAGTTTCTTGGTCATCATCACACCGTACGAATACGCCTTATCGCGGTGAACGATGGCACTGAACGCATCGACCTTCTCGCCCTGAATAAGGATGTCCACCTTGACCAAATCGGCGGACTGCTCGCCATCCTCATGGTAATCAAGGGAAGCGTAGCCCTTGGTGCGGGACTTGAGCTGGTCGAAGAAGTCGAACACGATTTCCGCCAGCGGAATGCGGTAGTGCATCTCGACACGATCGGTGGAGATGTACTCCATCGTGCCCATAATGCCACGGTGGTCCTGGCACAGATCCATCACCGCACCGATGAATTCCTTGGGCGTGATGATGTCGGCGGCAACCATCGGCTCGACAATCTTCTTGATTTTGCCGTCCGGGAATTCGCTCGGGTTGGTCACATGATGCTGGCTGCCGTCCTCGGCGGTCACGTCGTAGGTGACGTTCGGGGCGGTCTGGATCAGGTCGAGGCCGAACTCGCGGGAGAGTCGCTCGTTGACGATTTCCATGTGCAGCAGACCCAGGAAGCCGCAGCGGAAGCCGAAGCCTAGGGCCACGGAGGTTTCCGGCGTGTAGATCAGGGCGGCGTCGTTGAGCTTGAGCTTGTCGAGTGCATCACGCAGTTCGGGGAACTGGGCGTTGTCGATCGGGAACAAACCGGCGTAGACCATCGGCTTCGGGTCGCGATAGCCGGGCAACGGCTCGGCGGCCGGGCGGACGGCCGAAGTCAGGGTGTCGCCCACCTTGGACTGACTCACATCTTTCGCACCGGTGATGATGTAGCCGACCTCGCCGGCACCGAGCGCCTTGGTGCGGGTCATATCGGGGCTGATCACGCCGATTTCAATGGGATCGTGGGTCATGCCAATGCCCATCATGTGGACCTTTTCGCGGTCATGCAGTTCGCCGTCCTCCATACGGATGTAGGTGACGATGCCGCGGTAGGAGTCGTAGACGGAATCGAAGATCAGCGCGCGGGCGGGGGCCTCGGGGTCGCCGTGCGGGGCGGGCACGTCCATGACGATCTGGTCGAGCAGGTCGGCCACGCCTTCGCCGGTTTTGCCGGAGACGCGCAGCACGTCGCTCGGCTCGCAGCCGATCAGACCTGCGATCTCCTCGGCGTGCTTGTCCGGCTCGGCGGACGGCAGGTCGATTTTGTTGAGCACGGGGATGATGGCCAGATCATGGTCGATGGCCATATACAGATTGGACAGGGTCTGCGCCTCGATGCCCTGGGTGGCGTCGACGAGCAGCACCGCGCCTTCGCAGGCGGCCAGTGCGCGGGACACCTCATAGGTGAAGTCCACGTGGCCGGGGGTGTCGATCATACCGAGCGTGTATTCGGTGCCGTCAAAGGTCCACGGCACGCGCACGGCCTGGGATTTGATGGTGATGCCACGCTCCTGCTCGATATCCATACGGTCGAGGAAGCGATCGCGCATCTCTCGCTCTGGCACAATGCCGCTCAACTGCAGGATGCGGTCGGCCACGGTCGACTTGCCGTGGTCGATGTGTGCGATGATACAGAAGTTGCGAATCACCGACTGATCCGTGGAACCCGGCTGATTGTGTTGGACGACCAACGCATTCCTCCTCTTGGCATATACTCAAACTTCACCTAGTGTAGCCGAGGGACTGTATTCGGCGTGGCATTGCGCGGGTTTTTCCGGGGCTCATGCTATCCTCTAACTTTTGTATGTCCTTATAACACACATCGTTTGGAGTAAACGTGGCAAACATTAAGTCGCAGAAGAAGCGCGTGCTCACCAATGAGAAGGCGCACCTTCGCAACGTGGCTGTGAAGTCCGGCCTGAAGACCGCCATCCGCGCCACCCGCGAAGCCATCGCCGCCGGTGACAAGGCTGCCGCCGAGGCCGCCTACAAGGTTGCCGCCCAGAAGCTCGACAAGGCTGCTGGCGCTGGCGTGATCCACAAGAACCAGGCCGCCAACCGCAAGTCCGGCCTCGCTGTTGCGATCAACGCTCTGTGAGCATAAGCCTCTTAAGGTTTTAGAAAGTCCCGCAAGTCATCTGGCTTGCGGGACTTTTTGTATCTCCGTTCAAAGAGGTACATTGGCGGTCTTGCGAAATGACATCTCCGTTCAGAGAGGTACCGAATACGGGAAAAACCAACTATAAACGCCATCATTGCAACACTTATACTCAGCGTTTCGTGCTTCAGGTACCTCTTTGAAAGCAGTTAGCATTCTGCAGAAGGCCAGATGTACCTCTTTGAAGACAGTTAGCCCTGAGGCGGCCTTGAACCATCCTGAGGCTTGTCTTCTTCGTCCTTGGTGGTATCGCCGGGATCGACGGTATCGGCGTGCGGATGGATGACCGGGCGCTTGAGATATCGGCTTTCGCTGGGCAGGTAGACGCGATGACGTTCGACGGCTCCGGGCAGAGTGACGTTGAAGCCTACCGAGAGCAGTCGCAGCGCCACCACGATGATGACGATCAGCACGTCGAGCAGCATTTCCGAGCGCATGTCGAACCAGCCGTAGCTTACGCCGCGCCATACCAGCACGGTCAGGATGCAGCCGATGAACGAAGGCACAGCATAGAGGTGTTTGTCTCGAATAATCATTGGCACGTCGCCAATGAAGATGTCACGAATGAGGCCGCCGGCCAGTGCTGTGAACATGCCAAGGAATACGGCTGTCATGCCTGAGGAACCGTAGGCCAGAGCTTTTGCGGTGCCGCTGACTGCGAATAGTCCGAGGCCCAGAGCATCGATGACAGTCATCGTCCATTTGAGTTTGGTGATCTCCGGATGGGCCACCACCACGATAATGCCGGAAAACAGCGTGGTGAGCACATAGCCTTTGTCGGTGATGCCGACCGGCGGCAGGGCACCGAGCATCACGTCGCGCACAAGACCGCCGCCGAGTGCGGTAAGCCATCCGCACAGCATGATGGTGAAGATGTCGTAGCCCTTGCGAATGGCGGCAAGTCCGCCCGATAATCCCCAACACAGGATTGCTAAATACTCGATGACCACAAAAACGATGTTGTTCTCCAACGCCACCTGCATGAGCCACTCCCCTCTGGTACCGCTTCGGTTCGTCTCAGTCCGTCTTCGTTCTGTTCCCGTTCATCCTTATTCGGCGCTACAGCCCGTCGTACCCGAGCCTACAACAGGCCTTGCCTGAGTAGTATGGCCGGGGAGGAAGGGGCCACTAAGACGTGAATAGGATGGCAATGACGCCAGCTTGCCGGTAGTCGTTGGCAACTCAGCACCTCTAAGTTTTACGATCCGTGATCAAAAAACATGTATGGACTTAATCGTTGTTGATTTCTGATTCAATCAAGGCGACTTTTTCTTCGACATCACGCAAGCGATTGCGCAGTGCGGACTCGATATCGATGCCGTCAACGCGGGCCTTGCGCACGACGGCGAGGATTTCATCGGCGTAGGCATCGGCCTTCTCCCGTTCAGCGGAATTGTCGCCGCTTGATTCGGATTGGTTCGCCGCTTGAGGATGTACATCATCTCGCTGAGCATCAGCCGCAGCCGACTCATCAAACGCCGCGAACAATCTATCAGCATTCGGCGATTTGGAGATACGAGAAACGACTTTGGCCGCGCGAGGCAACGCACCTTGAACGCGGGAAATGCCCTCAAGCACGGATTTACGATGCTTTTCCTGCTGTTTCATCTTTTCCCATAGAGCCAGCACAGCTTCCGGGGATTCGGGTTGGGCAGCTTCTCCCCCGTTGTTACTGTCAGCATCAAAAGCATCAGAAGAATCAGAGGAATTGCCGGCATCATCAGCCGCAAACACATGCGGATGCCGAGTGATGAGCTTGTTCACCAACCGATCGGCGACCTCATCAATACCGAACGGGTCCTCAGTATCCGATTCGCAGACCCGCGCCTGAAACACGGATTGCAGCAACACATCACCCAGTTCCTCGCGCATGTTGTCACGGTCGTGAGTCTCCACCGCGTCGACGTATTCGTAGGTTTCCTCGAGCAGATTCTTGAGCAGCGACTTGTTCGTCTGCTTGCCGTCCCACGGGCAGCCGCCCGGCGAATACAGCACATCCACCACGGCCTTGACCCGGTCCAGCGCCGTCGCTGCCTCAGCCACCGGCTTCAATTTCGAGCAGTGTTCGAAGCCTGACGGCAAACGGTAGGCTGAAGCATGGTATTCCGTCATGTCACTCATCTTGCTCATAGGTTTGCTCCTGTTCTCATCTGGATGAACCATAACCACCCCCCGCAACGTGCAGAAGACCTAGATCATATTATTTGTTGCGGAATGTTGCTAAATCCATCTGTATCTCTCTAGCCAAGAACATTTCCAATACGCCAAGACCCCTTGGAATTGTTGCTGTTCCAAGGGGTCTTAGTCAGAAACAAAAGGTGCTAGTTCAGCACACCTTCCACATCCAGTTGTGCGGGTCCTCGACTTCGCCGAGCTGGATGCCGAGCAGCTCGTCGCGCAGTTCGCAGGTGAGCTTGCCGGAGCCACCGTCGGCGACGGTGACATCGAACTTCTCGGACTTGAAGCGACCGATCGGGGTGATGATGGCGGCGGTACCGCAAGCGAACACCTCGGTGACCTCGCCGGACTTAATGTCCTCGAGCAGCTGGTCGAGGGCGATCATGGTCTCGACCACATCGTGGCCCTTGTCCTGAAGCAGCTGAATCAGGGAGCGACGGGTCACGCCCGGCAAAATGTTGCCGGTCAGGGACGGGGTCTCCACGTGGCCATCCTTGTGCACGGCCATCATGTTCATGCCGCCAAGCTCTTCAAGGTAGGTCTTGGTGGCGGCGTCCACAAAGCAGACCTGCTCGCAGCCGTTCTCGATACCTTTGTACTCGCCGAGCAGGGAGGCAGCGTAGTTGCCACCGCACTTGGCGAAACCAGTGCCGCCGGGGCCGGTGCGGAACCACTTGTCTTCAACCCAGATGCTCACCGGCTTGACGCCGCCCGGGAAGTACGGGCCGGACGGAGAGGCGATCACGCAGTAGTCGACTTCCTGCGGAGCGCGCACGCCGAGGAACGGCTCGGAGGCGAACATGAACGGACGCATGTACAGCGTGTACTCACGGCGTGACGGCACCCAGTTGGCGTCGCGCTTGACCAGCGCGGCCACGGAACCGAGGAAGTCGTCAATCGGCAGCTCAGGCAGGTACAGACGCTTGGCGGAGTTCTGGAAACGCTCGGCGTTCGCATCCGGGCGGAACAGCCAGGTGGAGCCGTCGGCATGACGGTAAGCCTTGAGGCCCTCGAAGCACTCCTGTGCGTAGTGCAGCACGGAAGCACCCGGATCCATCTTGAGCGGCGCGTACGGTTCGACGCGGCGGTCGGACCAGCCTTCGCCCTTGGTCCAGGTCATGTGGGTCATGTTGTCGGAGAACACCTGGCCGAAAGCCGGCTTGTCGATGAGGGACTGACGCTTCTCATCGGATGCGGGGTTGTCGTTCGGCAGTACGGTGAACGGTTCGGCGAGCTTGTCGAGCGCTGCCGGATCGTGGTGCGTGTTTTCAGTCATTACTAGCTACTTCTTCTTGACTTTGGCGGCCCGAAAGCCACCATATGGGGTGTGTGCTGTGCGCTTGTGGCGCGAGCTCTGTTGCATACTTTTGCACACCCATGTGTTACTCGTGTGGCAGAGTTCACATGGTGAAAAACGAAGAAGCCCGCACCGTTCTCAACGGCTGCGGGCTTCCACGTTTCAGTTATGTTCTGAATTGTTCGCTATCGAAGAGATCGACTCACTTGGCGTCGGCAGCCGGAGCAGCAGCGTCGGCAGCCGGAGCAGCAGCTTCCGGAGCGGCGGTGGACTCAGAAGCATCTTCCGGCACCTCAACGGTGACGACGGACTCTTCCGGGTCCTCAACGTCGAGCTCAACGCCTTCAGGCAGAACAACGTCCTTAGCGAACACCTTGGTGCCATCGGTTAGGCCCTCGACGCTCACAACGATCTTCTCAGGCAGGTTGGCGACGTCAGCGCGAACCTTGAGCTCCTGAATGTCGACGAATGCCACAGCAGCGCCCTTCGGGGTGCCTTCAACGAAGACCGGCACCTCGACGTCGATCTTCTCGCCAGCCTTGACCTCAAGGAAGTCAACGTGCTCGATGATGCGCTTGACCGGGTTCTTCTGCACGTCCTTGACGACGGCCATCTTGGTGTTGCCGTCGAAGGCGATGGTGAACAGGGCGTTGGTGTGACGCAGGGCCAGGGTGGTCTCGCGCATCGGCAAGGTCACGAAGGCGGGCTCTTCGCCGCCGGCGTAGATGGTGGCCGGAATCTTGTTGGCAACGCGCAGACGACGAGCAACGCCCTTGCCGAACTCGGAACGGGCCTCGCCCTCAAGCTTAATGGTGGTAGCCATAATGGATACTCCTTGTAGTTTCGTTTCGTACTGTCTCGCTCAGACGCCACGACGCGCCGAGAGACACCCTACAAGGAGTGAAATACGCCGAGTCGATAACGGAAGCTGTGTCATGTGTCAGCACGCACACTTCCCTCGCCAAAGCAACAATTGTCAAGTATACGCCAACTCCGGACTTTGCGTGGTGATGCTTCAATGACACTGCATCCCGGCCGTCCCAGCCACGTCAACGTACGGTTTCCGCGAAATAATCCCTAACTTTGTGAAGAACGTACGCTTACCCGTTCTCAACGTACGGTTTCCGCGAAATCGTCCGCCATTTCGTGAAAATCGTACGCTCAGCGACACTCAGTGTACGGTCTTTCACGAAGTTGGGGATGATTTCGAAAATAACGTACGATGGTGAGTACCGTATCGGGAGGTTGATATGACTCGTTCGGACGACGTCATCAATGAGGATGGCCATGACGTCATCGCCACACACACTCGCGTTGTCAGGGGTATGGCTGCGGCACTTGCCGCGATAGCCGCCACAGGAGCCGGCGTCACAGCCGCGGCCGCCAACGTCATGTTCACGTTCGCGCTGGACACCAAAGCCAAACGTTCGATGTTCAACATGCCGCACGAGGAGACGCCGAAAGGCATCGAATTCGACATGTCCGAGCAGCTTGAGGCCGCCCGGTGGTTCGAGGAGGCCAAGCAATCGGTCACGCTGCGCAGCCATGATGGATTGAAACTCCACGGCTGGCTGTTGGACCCGGATTGTTCCGACCCACAGCCGCATCTATACGCGATCTGCTGCCATGGCTATGCCGGAGAGCCCGCGGAAATGGCCAAATGGGCGCATCGCTATGCGCAACTCGGTTTTACGGTCCTGCTACCCGCGCAGCGCGCCCATGAGTTGAGCGAAGGGCGTTACGTGGGTATGGGATTGCTGGAAAGCGACGATCTGTTGGGCTGGGTTTCGCTGATCACCGCAGCTGATCCGGATGCACGCATTCTGTTGCATGGCAATTCGATGGGCGCCGCCACGGTGATGATGGCGGCCGGCGATGCGCGACTCCCCCGCAATGTCATCGCCGCGATTTCCGATTGCGGATACAGTTCCGTGGTTTCGCAGTTTACGGATAATGCCGAGGAGATGTTCCGTTTGCCGCACTCGTTGGCCGCGCTGCTGGTCAAAGTGGCCAGTCATGTGTCTAAACGCAAGGCCGGATACCGGTTTGAGGACGCCTCCTGTGTGAAGGCATTACGGCACGCGACTATTCCGATGATGTTCATTCATGGTGGAGCGGATACTTTTGTCAATCCGAAGTATCTGGACATCAATTACAACGCCTGCGCCAGCATCGACCGCGAGAAGCTGCTGATTCCCGGCGCCGACCACACGATGAGCGCCAGCACCGATCCGGACCGCTATTGGCGTCGCGTTAACAGCTTTGTTAAGCGGGTGTTTGGGCTGTAGTAGATATAGAGCTCGGCTCCCCTCTGTGAGGGGAGCCGCCAGCGAAGCTGACTGAGGGGAGCACCCGTGTATGGGCTACTCCCCTCAGTCTCACTCCGTTCGACAGCTCCCCTCACAGAAGGGAGCCAAGAATGGTTACGCGAGCAATTCCTTGACGGCGGCGATGACGGACTGCAGACTCTTCTTCGCGTCACCGAACAGCATCTGGGTGTTGTCTTCGAAGTAGAGCTCGTTCTGGATGCCGGCGTAGCCCATACCGCGGCCGCGCTTCATGACCACGACGTTCTGGGACTTGTCGACGTCGAGAATCGGCATGCCGGAGACCGGGGTGCCGGGACGGCGAGCAGCCGGGTTGGTCACATCGTTGGCGCCGACGACCAGAGCCACGTTGGCCTGCGGGAACTGCGGGTTGATCTCATCGAGATCCACGAGCTCCTCGTAGGGCACGTTGGCCTCGGCCAGCAGCACGTTCATGTGGCCAGGCATACGGCCTGCGACCGGGTGGATGGCGTAGGAGACTTCCACGCCGTGGCCCTTGAGCAGTTCGCCGAGGTCGGCGAGCTCGCGCTGGGCCTGAGCCTGAGCCAGACCGAAGCCGGGCACGAAGATGACCTTCTGCGCGTAGACGAGCTGAACGGCCAGATCGTCCGGCGTGGTCTCCTTCATGGTTCCTTCCGGACCATCGCCAGCAGCGGCGGCGTCAGCACCACCGCCGAAGCCACCGGCCAAGACGGAGAGCAGCGGGCGGTTCATGGCCTGAGCCATGAGGATGGACAGGGTCACACCTGCGGAACCGACGAGTGCGCCGGCCACGATCAGGGCGACATTGTCAATCGCCAGACCGGACATAGCCACAGCCGTACCGGTGCATGCGTTGAGCACAGAGATGACGACGGGCATATCGGCGCCGCCGATCGGAATCACGAAGACCAAGCCGTAGCACAGGGCGAACACGGTGGTCAGAATCGACCACAGCAGACGCTGTTCGGGCTGGACGCACAGCATGACCAGCGAGGCGACGGACAGCACGGCGAACAGAATGTTCCATACGCCCTTGCCCGGCAGGTTCAGCTTCTTGACCCACTTGATACCCTGCAGCTTGCCGGCAGCGATGAGCGAGCCGGTGAAGGTCACAGAACCGATGAGAATACCGAGACCAGCGGTGATGAGCACCACGATGTCCGGGGTGCCTTCCTTGGTCAGGATGTCGTTCAGGGCCACGAGTGCGGCGGCGCCACCACCCACGGTATTGAACACGGAGACCAGCTGCGGCATATCGGTCATCTTCACCTTCTTGGCGGAGACGACACCGGCCACGGCACCGATCAGGATGCCGACGACCAGCACCACCACGGCGACAATGTTCACGAAGCCCTTGGCGAAGAGCACGATGAACGCCATGAGCACGGCCACGACCATGCCGAACGCGGAGATCTGGTTACCCTTGCGGGCGGTCTTCGGCGAATTCATGAAATGCAGACCGACCACAAACAGGACGGCAGAGAACAGGTAGACGAACCAAGCGACGATGTCGATGGCGCCAACGGTTGCGGAGGTCATTACTTCGACTCCCCCTTCTTCTCGTTCTTGCTGGACTTGAACATCTCAAGCATGCGGTCGGTGACCACGTAGCCACCAACGACGTTCATGGTGCCCAGCACAGCGGCCAGGAAGATGAACACGTAGGCCAGCGGGCTATTGGCTTCGGCTGCCACGATCACAACGCCGACGATGACGATGCCGTGGATGGAGTTCGCGCCGGACATAAGCGGCGTGTGCAGGGTGGCGGGCACCTTGCCGATGACCTCGATGCCGATGAGCAGCGCGAGGACGAACAGGGTAATGGAAACGACGAGAGTAGGCATGGTATTCCTTCTTCCTTACTTCTCGGACTTCTCGGCATCGGCAGCAGCTGCCGGGGCGGCGGCGCGGCCGGCAACCACCAGCGCGTCGTCGAGTTCTTCGGTGAGATCCTGGCCGAGCTTGCCGTCACGCACGAAGTGCACGAGGATGTCGGCCACATTGCGCGAAAGCAGGTTGGATGCGGTGGTGGCGACGCCGGAGGCCAGGTAGGGAGCGCCGATCAGCTTGACACCGCCCTCGGTGACCTGCTCACCAACGGCGGAGCCTTCGACGTTGCCGCCGAGGTCGGATGCTGCGCAGTCCACGATCACGGCACCACGCTTGAGACCCTTGACGCCGGCTGCGGTGAGCAGCACCGGGGGCTTACGGCCCGGGACCTTGGCGGTGGTGATGATGATGTCAAAGCCGGCGGCCTTTTCGTCGACGGCAGCCTGCTGCTGAGCCTGCTCTTCGGCGCTCAGCGCGCGGGCATAACCGCCCTCGCCCTGGCCCTTGGAGAAGTCAAGTCCCAGATCAAGGAACTTCGCGCCGAGGGACTCGACCTCGCCCTGGGAGGCGGGACGCACGTCGTACGCGGTGACGACCGCGCCAAGACGCTTCAGCGTACCGATGGCCTGCAGGCCGGCGATGCCGGCACCGAGCACCAGCGCCTTAGCCGGGCGAATCGTGCCGGCGGCGGTGGTCATCATCGGCAGGAAGGAACCGTAAGCATCGGCGGCGGTGATGGCTGCCTTGTAGCCCATCACGGAGTTCTGAGAGGTCATCTCATCCATGGACTGGGCGCTGGAAAGCTTACGGGGCAGCTTTTCGATGGCGATGCCCACCAGACCGGCCTTCTCGAGCGCGGCCACGTAATCGGCATCGGTGAAGGAACCGAGCATGCCAATGACCCACTGGCCGGCCTTGAGCTTGGCCACGGTCTCGGCGGACGGTCGGTCCACAAAACCGAGCGCGTCGGCTTCGGCGAGCACCTCGTCACGGCTGGTCACCTTCGCACCGGCCTTTTCGTAATCCTCATCGGTGTATTCGGCGGCAATGCCGGCACCGGCCTCAATAATCGAGGAGACTCCGCTCCTCTTCAGCCGGGTGACGATATCCGGCGTCAACGCGACGCGGGATTCCGTTTCGGACGTTTCATTCAAAACGCCGAACACCACGGTGGCTTCTGGGTTTTGCGCCATGAGAGCCCTTTCTTGTTCTACTTCAAAATGGACATGGTTATCCGCATAGAAAGTATAGTCGGAAGGTAAAGGCCATGACTTGAGATTCCGCCAATCGAAACAGAAACGAACCCGAAATTAGCGAGAAATACGAATGTGTCCATGTGCATTGCGGATGAATTGCTCGGAAGTCGTCCAACAATCACCCGGCATCGATTAGCAACCAACCGCTCAGTAATTATCGACAATCACCGTTTCGTAGCTCACGGTTACTCAACAATATCGGGACCTGTGCAATATTTTGCCACGCACTCCCCTAACCCGCCAGAATCCTACGGTTGCGTAAGGTGACGAGTTCGGTTTGGGCGATTACAATTTGAACTTTGAGAAGCGTTCGCCTCATGGCTGGACGACACTGAAAGGTTTACAGGAGCAAGACTTGTCGGTTATCAATTCCTTCACGCAGCACACTATCAATCTCACCCGTAAGGCGCTCAGGTTGGGATCCGACTTCGTCCACCCGGTCCACGACGACACCCCGGACGAGCCCGATTACCTGTCCAACGCCGACGTGCCGGTCGAGACCAATATCGCTTTGCCTCACAGCGACGATTGGGACGACGGCCACCTGACCGTCACCGACATCGACCCCGCCACCGGCCTGCTCACCACCTCCACCGAAGGCAATCCGCCGCTGGACGAAGGTACGTCCATCTACGACCTGTATGCGGACCGCGCCGAGCGTATGGGCGATGAGCCGCTGTACACCTACAAGTCCGGCAACGATTGGGTGACCGTCACCGCCAACGAGTTCCTGGCTGACGTGCGTGCCGTGGCCAAGGGCCTGATTCATTACGGCCTGAAGAAGGGCGATGCCGTGGCATTCATGTGCCGAACTTCCTACGACTGGGACCTGACCGACGCGGCGATCATGGCGTGCGGCGGCGTGCTCGCCACCATCTACGACACCGATTCCGCCGAGCAGATTCGCAATATCGTCAACAACTCCGATGCCCGACTGCTGATCGTGCAGGACACGGACATGCGTAAGAAGGCGGATGGGGCCGTCGAAGAGTGCCCGTCCCTGGAGCACATCATCACCATCGAGACCGGTGGCTTGGACGAGATCAAGGCCTACGGCACCACGGTCTCGGACGAGGAGCTGGACGAGCGCATCGATTCGGTCAAGAAGACCGACCTGTGCTCCATCGTGTACACCTCCGGTTCCACGGCCGCGCCGAAAGGCGTGGAGATGACCCACGAGCACTACTGCCAGACCGCGCTGAATCTGCCGGCCTACATGCCCGATCTGCTGCACGACAAGAGGAACACCATCCTGCTGTTCCTGCCGCAGGCCCATTCCTTCGCCCGCGCCATCAACTACATCGTCGTCTCCTCGAACGTCCGCATCTACATCGCCACCGGCATCAAGACGCTGATCAGCGATCTGCAGGTGGCCAAGCCCACTCTCATGATCGTGGTGCCGCGCGTGCTGGAGAAGGTGTACAACGCCGCGTCCCAGAAGGCCGGCCACGGCCCCAAGGGCGTGGTGTTCGCCTCCGCCGTGGTGGCTGCGCAGAACTATATGAAGGAAGTCTCCGCCAATGGCAAGGCGGGTGCACTGACCCGCACTCGCCGCGCTGCCTTCGATCCGATTGTCTACTCTTCGCTGCGCGAAGTGCTCGGCGGTCGCGCCAAGTGGATTGTGGCCGGCGGTGCCCCGCTTGACCCGGAACTGCTGGCCTTCTTCCGTGGCGCGGGTGTGCCTGTATACGAGGGCTATGGTCTGACCGAGACCACCGCACCGTGCGCGTTCAACCCGCTGGGTACGCCGTTCCACGCTGGTTCCGTGGGCATCGCATTCCCCGGATTCTCCCTGCGCATCGCCGAGGACGGCGAAATTCAGGTCAAGGGTCGTGCCGTGTTCCCGCGCTATCACAAGAACGACGAGGCCACTGAGCTGTCGTTCACCGAAGATGGCTGGTATGTCACCGGCGACTTGGGCCGTATCGACAACGATGGCTTCCTGTACATCACCGGTCGTAAGAAGGATCTGATTATCACTGCAGGTGGTAAGAACGTCTCCCCCGGCCCGATCGAGGAAGTCATTCAGCGTTGCGAGTTCGTCTCCCAGGCGCTGGTGCTGGGTGATAAGCGTCCGTTCATCTCCGCATTGGTGACGCTGGACGAGGAGTCGCTGCGCCCGTGGCTGGCCGCCAAGGGTCTGGACGAGAACATGCCGCTGGAGGATGCCGCCAAGAACGCCGCCGTGCGCGCCGAAGTGCAGAAGTGGGTCGATCAGGCCAACGAGGGCGTCTCCCGCGCCGAGTCCGTGCGCAAGTTCATCATCCTGCCCGAGGAGTTCACTCAGGAAAACGGCCTGATGACCGCTTCCATGAAGGTGATTCGTCCCAAGGTCATCAAGCGCTACTCCACCCTCCTCAACACCCAGATGTACACGAAGCGGAAGTAAACCGTATAGCAAAAGCTCCCTCTGACGAGGGAGCTTTTTTCGTCTATACGCCTTAGAAGCCCAGGCGCTCCAGCTGCTTGGGGTCGGACTGCCAGCCTTTGGCTACCTTGACGTGGAGGTCGAGCTTGGCTTTTTGGCCGACGATGCGGTTGACCGGGGTGCGCAGCTTCTTCTTGACGTAGGTGAGGTTCGAGGCGCCCTTGCCGATGATGATCGGCTTCTGGGAGTCACGCTCCACGTAAATGGACACGTTGACCTGCGCCTTGCCGTCATAGCCCTGACCGGTCTCGTTGTCTTCCGGATAGTCGATGGAATCAACCACCACGGCCAGCGAATGCGGCAGCTCGTCGTCCAGGGTCTCAAGGAACGCACCGCGCACGAGTTCGGCGATGGTGTCTTCCGGACGCTCCTCGCTGATCTGATCGTCCGGGTACATCTGCGGACCCTCGGGCGTGTGCTCAATGAGCACGTTCTTCACTTCAGCCAGATTGTCGTGCTTCAGAGCGCTCACCGGCACGATGTCCGAGAAATCGGCGAAATCGTTGATTTCGATGAGCTTGTTGATGAGTTGCTGACGGCCAAGCTCGTCGATCTTGGTGACGATGGCAATCAGCGGGATGCGCCACTTGAACGTACCGTCCTCACGCTTGGTGGCGAAGTCGGTACGCAGTCGGGAGAGAATACGCTTGTCGCCGGGGCCGATTTCCTGATCGGCGGGCAGCAGGAAGGCCACCACGTCCACATCGGCCAGAGATTCGTCGACCACGTCGTTCAGACGCTGGCCGAGCAACGTACGCGGACGGTGAATACCGGGCGTGTCCACGAGCACGAGCTGCGCGTGGTCGGCGGTCAGGATGCCGCGGATCGCCTTACGGGTGGTTTCCGGGCGAGAGGATGCGATGGCGATCTGCTTGCCGATCAACGCGTTGATCAACGTGGATTTGCCGACGTTCGGGCGGCCGACCACGGCCACGAATCCGGAGCGATACGGCACGTCCTGCTTGGTCACGTTCGCCGTTTCACCGGTCGCGTCGACTTCGGCAACGCCGGCAACATCGGAAGCATCGGTAACGTCAATGTCATCGACGTCGTTCGTGCTGTTGTTCTGATCGGTCATATCACTCCTTGCTGGCGGTATCATCGCCTTCGACGGGCTCGCCGTCAGTTTCCTCATGGGTCTTGTTATTTTCCTCGCCGCCCTCGACGTGCGCCGGTTCTACGACGATGGTGGACACCTTCTTGCGGCGTCCGGCGGAGTCCACGGCGGTCAGTCGCAGACCGCGCGTCACAGCCGAGGCACCGACAATCGGCACTCGGCCCAGAATCTTGGTCAGCAGGCCGTACACGGTATCGACATCGTCCTCATCAATGTCGATCTCGAAGATCTCCTCCAGATCGGCAATCGGCGTACGGGCGGGCATCTTCCACCTGTTGTCTCCGATTTTCTCCGGCTCAGTACGCTGGGTGCGGTCGTGCTCGTCTTCCAGCTCGCCGACGATCTGTTCGATGGCATCCTCGATAGTCACCATGCCGGCGATGCCGCCGTACTCATCGACCACCACGGCCACATGCTGGCGGGAACGCTGCATCTCATGGAACAGGTCGTCCACCGGCTTGGATTCGGGAACAAGCAGCGGCTGCCGGACGATGGATTCGACCGCGCGCTCCATGGCCGCCGGGTTGAAGGCGGTGGCACGCACGGCATCCTTCAAATAGGCCACGCCGATCAGGTCATCCACATCCTCACCGATCACCGGCACGCGGGAGAAGCCGGAGCGGGAGAACAGTTTCAGCGCGGAAGACAGTGTGGAGTCGCGCTCCATGCAGATCATATCGGTGCGCGGCACCATGATCTCGCGAGTCAACGTATCAGACAGGGTGAGCACGTTGCGCAACATTTCGGAGACTTCCGGATCGAAGTCGTTGGACTCCACCAGTCGGTCGATGGCGGCCTTGCCCTGCTCGAGCTGAATCTTCTCAAGCTCCTCGTCGTCGGACAGATCGGAGTCCTTGGAGCGGCGGCCCGGTCCCTTGGAACCGGACTTGTCGCCACCGATGCGTGCGAACGGCGTGAGCTTGGTGGCCAACGACACGATGCGCGAGTTGGAAATCATGATGCCGACCGGCTTGGCCATGCCGGCGGTGCGCGGGCGGACCAGTACGGAGACCACGGCTACGATAATCGCGAACAGGAATCCGGAGAGCAGTTCAATCCACAGTTCCGCACCCCACAGGGATGCGATGGAAGACACCAGTACGCCGTCGAGCACATTGCAGGCGATGCGGAAGAACGCACAGCTGCCGGCGGTGGCGTAACGGTCGGCGATGAGCCGTTGCACGCGATGAATCTTGTCGATCTTCTTCATCTTGAGGAACTGGCTTGCTTCGGAGTCGGTCTGCACCTCGAGGATGAGATTGTTAAGGCTGGCTCGCGTTACGCGGGCCACGGCGCCTTCAGCGGCGGCCATGGTCAGCGAGAGCCAGACGAACAGGGCCGCCACGAGTACAAGAATGACGGTGATGGCGATCGGCGTGGTACTGGAATACTCCATAATGATTTTTCGGTGTCCTTGAATGTCCTTGAACGGTATCGAATAATCCGGATTTGGTGTGATTGATTTGGGAGCTTATTTGGAATCGAGGTCGCGGCCAGCACCGTGCGCGGCGTCGTACAGGGCCAGCGCGTCGGGTGTGCCGGCGGGCAGCGTGGCCTGCACGTTGGCATCGTGGCGTAGGGCGAAGAAGGTGAGCAGCAGCTGTCGCTGCAGGCCGAACATCTGGCGCTCCTGCTCGGGGGTCACGTGGTCGTAGCCGAGCAGGTGCAGGATGCCGTGGATGGTGAGCAATAGCATCTCCTGCATGGTGCTGTGCCCGGCTGCGGCAGCCTGTTGGGCAGCGACCCACGGGCAGATGACGATGTCGCCGAGCACTCCTTCCATCACGGTTTTGCCGTCGCCGGGGCGCAGCTCGTCCATCGGGAAGCTCATCACGTCGGTCGGGCCTTCGAGGTTCATCCAACGCATGTGCAGTTCGGCTATGGGATCGGGATCCACGAACATGATGGTCAGGTCGGACTGGGTGCTCACGCGCATCTGGTCGAGTACCCAAATACCCAAATCGGAGAAGACCTTGGGGTCGATGACCCACTGGGTTTCATTGGTGACGTCAACGCTCATCGTCTGTCTCGCTTTGGTTGGTTGAATCCGCTTGCTGGCGGGCATCGAAGTCGGTATGGTTGCGGCGGCCCTTGCGTTCGATGTCGCGGTGGTCGCCGGCGATGGCGGAGTGACGGTCGTAGGCGGCCACGATCTGTCCGACCAGCTGGTGACGTACCACGTCCTCGGTTTTGAGATGCACGAATGCGATGTCGTTGATGCCGCCCAGGATGCGTTCGATGGTGGCCAGTCCCGAGCGAGGCACGGTCAGGTCCACCTGCGAGATATCGCCGGTGATGACCATCGTGGTGTTGAAGCCCAGACGGGTCAGGAACATCTTCATCTGCTGTTCGGTGGTGTTCTGAGCCTCGTCGAGGATCACGAACGCGTCGTTCAGCGTACGGCCGCGCATGTAGGCGAGCGGCGCCACTTCGATGGAGCCGTCGTCCATGTACCGCTTGAGCTGGTCGGCGCCGAGCATGTCGCCAAGCGCGTCGTACAGCGGGCGCAGATACGGGTCAACCTTGTCATTCAGCGTGCCGGGCAGAAAGCCGAGGCTTTCGCCGGCCTCCACGGCCGGGCGCGTGAGGATGATGCGGCGAATCTGCTTGTCCTGGAAGGCACGCACAGCCTTGGCCACGGCCAGATACGTCTTGCCGGTGCCTGCGGGGCCAATGCCGAAGGTGATGGTGTGCGATTCGATGGCGTTCACGTAGGCCACTTGTCCGGCGGTTTTCGCACGGACCGGCACGCCGGCAGCAAAGGTGATGACGCCGGGAACCGTGGGCTTGCGGTACGTCGGGTCGTGGGAGCCGGCAGAACGTGCATGGGCGCGTTCGTTTGAGGTCGATTGCGCCAGTTTGTCACGCACCGGGCCGTGACCGGGATGTTCGAGGCGCACGTGGTTCTTGAGCACGTTCTGGTCGAGCATGCGACGCACGGTGTCGGCGTCCATAGGCGCGGTGTAGGCGGCTTGGATGATGGTATTGACCAAATCCTCGGCCTGTGCGGCCTGGGCTTCGGTCTGCTTGGAGCGGGAGACGATCGCCACGCGGTTGCCGCGCACGATAATCGTCAGGTCCGGAAAGGCGCGCTCTACCTCGCGAATGACCTCGTCAACCGGGCCGAGCACGGCGACGGGGTCAAGTTGGGGCGGGATGGTGATGGTACGTGTAGTCGTTGCCACGAAGCGGATATTCCCCTACTACTCGTCGAGCTTTTCGCCGGTCATCACGTGCGCGTGCACGTGGAAGACGGTCTGGCCGGCGTCGAGACCGGTGTTGAACACCAGTCGGTAGGCGCCGTGAAATTCCTTGTCGGCGATGTTCTGCGCAATGGAGACGATGTGGGCCAGCTCGGTCGGGTCACCGGCGGCAAGTTCGGCGACGTTGGCGTAGTGCTTCTTGGGCACCACGAGCACGTGGACCTTGGCCTTGGGATTGATGTCGTTGAATGCGTAGGTCGTCTCGTCCTCGTAGACCTTGCTGCTGGGAATCTGCCCTGCGATGATCTTGCAGAACAGGCAATCGTCGGATTCGCTCATCATGCTCCTTGGTTTGATGTTGCTACGCACCAGCTTAGCGCGTGGGCGTTACTCGTAACGTCCCAACACCCGAGACAACAGCGACAACGCTACAGGACCGGCCGTCGCGGCTCTCAGAATATTGCGCCCCAGTACGCAGCTCACCGCTCCGGCCTTGACGAAATCAGCTACCTCCTGCTCACTGATGCCGCCCTCAGGCCCGACCACCACACTGACAGTCCGCGGCCGGCCGTCCTGGAGCGTGCGTTCCACCAACTGCGCAACCTTCTCCTCCACGCCGGACCACGTATCGGTAGCATCCTGATGCAGCACAATCACCACATCGCCATGCACGCAGGCCCTGCGGCAGATGGCCACGACCTCCTTGCTGGACGCGCACGCCTCCAGTTGCGGCTTAAAGGCGCGCCGCGACTGCTCGGTGGCGGCATCCAGTACCGAATTCCACTTCTTGTCTGTACGGCCGACCTTCCACTTGGCAATGGATCGGTCCGCCTGCCATGGCACCACTTGGTCGACGCCAATCTGAGTAGCCATATCGATGGCCTGCTCATCATGGCCGGTTTTCGCCAATGCCTGAATCAGCGCCAAACGGGTGAGCGGCTCGGGTTCGCGCCCCACTTCCACGACTTCAGCCAGTCCGGCTTCAGGATCGGCCATCACTGCCTGGATTCTCAAGCCGTTGCCGTCGGAAAGTTGCAGGCTGTCCCCTGCCTTGAGTCGCATGGCCTGCACGGCATGGCGCTTGATGTGAGCGGGCAGGGTTAGCTTCCAGCCGGCGTGGAGTTCGTCGCTGTTCACCGGGACGTCGTCGACCTGCGGGTCGAAAAGAAAAAGGGCATCAGTCATGACTTCAAGGCTACACGCGACACGCCGGGCACACGCGCGAATTGCATCCCTGTAATTTCATGCTAAGCTATCTACTCGTTGTCCAAACGACACCTGCCCGGGTGGCGGAATGGTAGACGCGCTAGCTTGAGGTGCTAGTGCCTATTTTATACAGGCGTACGGGTTCAAGTCCCGTCTCGGGCACAGATAAACCCCTTGCATTGCAAGGGGTTTTTCGTTATCTGCACACACGAAAGGCCACCAATGCAGTTCATCACGCTGGACACCGTCGACGACCCGCGCGTCGAAGCGTATGTGAGCCTCACCGAAATGCAGTTGCGTAATCGCTTGGAACCAGCCAAGGGCGTGTTCATCGCCGAGTCCCCCAAGGTTATCGACCGCGCGCTGGCCGCTGACCGCGAACCGCTGTCACTGCTGGTCGAGGAACCTTGGCTGGAGGGCATGAAAGACACCTTCGACTTCATCGACGGGCGCTGGGGCGCGGATATTCCCGTCTACGTGGCCTCACCTGAGCAGCTCAAGCGTCTGACCGGCTACCGTTTGCATCGCGGCGCCCTATGCGCGATGCGACGCTGGCCGTTGCCCTCCGTAGCCGAGGTCTGCAAGAGCGCCCGCCGCGTGGCAGTAATGGAAAACATCGTGGACCACACCAATGTGGGCGCACTGATGCGTTCGGCGGCCGCGCTCGATGTGGATGCCGTGCTGGTCACACCCTCCTGCGGTGATCCGCTGTACCGACGCGCCGCCCGCGTGTCGATGGGCACCGTATTCCAGATTCCGTGGACCCGTATCACCGGGTTCAACGACGACGGCACCGAAAACAAGCATTACTGGCCGTTCCAGGGCATCGACGAGTTGAAGTCGCTGGGCTTCACCACCGTGGCCATGGCATTGGAGGATCGTTCGATTTCGTTGGACGAACTGACACGCCGTCTGCACGCGCCTGCCGAAGATCCGACGCATATCGACAAGCTCGCGCTGATCTTCGGTACCGAGGGCGACGGCCTGTCCCACCATACGATTGCCCGCGCCGATTTGACCGTGAAGATTCCGATGAGCCACGGCGTGGATAGCCTGAACGTGGCGGCATCCAGCGCAGTGGCGTTCTACGCGACACGCTAAGGAATCGCACGCGCTCCGAAAAGGCCGGATCCTTAACAAATCTACGAAACTGTTCATCGCAAGTTCACGGCACGCGGGGGCGAAAGCCTTGCATGTTCGTTTTTTTCTGCAATTATTAACTATGTAAACCGAATGCAAGGAAGCATCCGGCCCGGCAGTGCGGTGTCGAAAGACGCTCAGTAACAGAGAGGACAGTTACGATGACCAAGAATCCCAAGATTCTGTCGATTGTGCTTGCAGGTGGTGAGGGGACCCGCCTGATGCCGTTAACCCGTGATCGCGCGAAGCCCGCCGTTCCCTTCGGTGGTGTGTATCGTCTGATCGATTTCCCGTTGAGCAACCTGGTGAACTCCGGGTACCGTCAGGTCGTGGTGCTCACCCAGTACAAGTCTCACTCGCTTGACCGCCACATCTCCCAGGTCTGGCGTTTCTCCCCGCTGCTTGGCTCGTACGTCTCCCCTGTGCCCGCGCAGCAGCGTCTCGGCAAGCACTGGTATCTCGGCTCCGCCGACGCCATCTACCAGACCATCAACATCATCGAGGATGTCCAGCCGGACATCGTGGTGATCGTGGGTGCCGATCACGTCTACCGCATGGACTTCGAACAGATGGTACAGCAGCACATCGAGTCCGGCGCCGAGTTCACCGTGGCCGGTATCCGCCAGCCCATCGAGGAATCGAACCAGTTCGGTGTGATTGAGGTCGATCCCGATCACCCGAACATGATCAAGAACTTCCAGGAGAAGCCGCCCACCACCACCGGTCTGCCGGACAATCCGAACCAGATTCTGGCCTCCATGGGTAACTACGTCGCCAACACCAAGGCCCTGTTCGAGGCTCTGGCTCTCGATGAGAAGGCTGCCGACACCAAGCACGACATGGGCGGCGACATCGCCCCGTACTTCGCTTCCCGCAACGAAGCCGGCGTCTACGACTTCAACTCGAACGAGATTCCGGGCTCCACGGCCACTGATCACGCTTACTGGCGCGACGTCGGTACGATTAAGCAGTTCTACGATGCGCACATGGATCTGATCGCCTATGTGCCCGAGTTCAACCTGTACAACCAGGATTGGCCGATTTACACGATGTCCGGCAACCTGCCGCCGGCCAAGTTCGTGCACGCCGGCCGCGACCGTCTGGGCCACGCCACCGATTCGATCGTCTCCCCCGGTGTGATCGTCTCCGGCGGTGAAGTGCACCACTCCGTGCTCTCCCCCAATGTGCGTATCCACTCGTGGGCACAGATTGTCGATTCCGTGCTGTTCGACGGTGTAGTCATCAACCGCCGCGCCCGCGTGTACAAGGCGATTCTTGACAAGAACGTGGTGCTCACCGAGAACTCCACTGTCGGCATCGATACCGAGCACGATCTGGCCCGTGGCTTCACCGTCACGCCGGGTGGCATCACGGTTGTCCCGAAGAACACCATCGTCGATGACTGATTGACCAGTCCAGACATGGAAAAGCCCCGCATCATGCGGGGCTTTTCTCGTATAGAGCTCCCTCTGATGAGGGAGCTTACTAAGCGCTATCAGTACTTTGGCATATTGTCGAAGCTGAAGCCTAGGGCGGCGAGCTGGTCGCGGCCTTCGGGCGTGATGCGCTCCATGGTCCAGCGCGGATCCCACGTCCAGTCGATGCGGAACTCCTCGACCAGACCGGCCAGCGTGGATGCGCATTCGTCCTCGATAAGGTCGGTCAGCGGGCAGGCCGGCGTGGTCAGCGTCATCGTAATAATGGCGCGGCCTAGCTCATCGATCTCAATGCCGTAGACCAGACCCAAATCGATCACGTCGATGCCAAGCTCCGGATCAATCACCTGATGCAGTGCCTCGCGCACGTCTTCGGCAGTGGCGCGGCCGATATCGTCAATCGCCTTGATCGGAATCTCGCTGCCATCGGACTGTTCGTCATCCTGGCAACCGCATTTGCCGTGGTGACCGCCACACGCACAGGTGTCATCGCCGGACGCAGCAGAGTGCTCGATCGGGCGTCCGTTCGGGAAGCCCTTGGCCAAGGCCGGGTTGGCCATCACGCGGCGAGCGGCCTCCTCGTCCTGCAGGACGCCGTTGACAGCATCGAAAACGGACGGCTGTGGTTCGGGAACCAAATTATCGTTGGACATATTTCCTCAGTTCTTTGCAGCGAGGGCTTTGGCGATGGAGTCCTTCAGCCCTTCCCAGCCTAGCAGAGCGCATTTGATGCGCATAGGGTATTTCGACACGCCTTGGAATACCACGGCGTCGCCGAGCTTTTCTTCCAGGTTCTCGTCGTCCAGACCGGCACCGCGCGATTCCATCAGCTTGTGGAATGTCTGTTCCAGATCCATGGCCTCGTCAACGGTTTTGCCGTCCACCAGATCGACCATCACCGACAGGCTGGCCTGCGAAATGGAGCAGCCGTGGCCGTCCCACACCAATCGCTTGATGGTGTGCGGTTCGTCATCGGAGACTTCGACATGGATGGTCGCCTCGTCGCCGCAGGTCGGGTTGAACTGGTGCGATTCACCGGGCGTGCAGTATTCGTGGCTGGCTTGTACGGTGACATTGGCCGCTGCGTCCGCGGACTGTTCGACCGCTGCGTTGGGCGCAAAGGATTCCTTGCCATGCGGATGTTTCGACGCCTCGAGGATGACCTCTTGGTACATCTGTTCGAGGTCATCCCCGCTCATACCGAATTCGTTCATGGTGTTCTGTTTTACTCCACTCCAAAGAACTTACGGATGCCCTTGGCCGCTTCGACCAACGCTTGGGCATCTTCGACCGAATTGTAGACACCGGAGGAGGCACGGTTGGATGCGTATAGGCCGAAGTGGCGGTGTACCGGCTGGGCGCAGTGGTGTCCCACGCGAATCGCGATGCCCTGGGCGTCGATGAACTGGCCCACATCGTGCGGATGCACGCCGGCCACGTCGAACGCCACGGTGCCGATGCGGTCCACGTTTTCGCGCGGCCCGAGGATGCGAATGCCATCGACGTCGCCGAGCTTGAGCAGTTCGGCGGCGATGGTCTTCTCATGGGCTTCGATGTTCTCGAGCCCGATGTTCATCATCCATTCGGCGGCGACGCCTGCGGCCACCACTTGGGCGACCGGCTGGGTGCCGGCCTCGAAGCGGGCCGGAGGGGCCATGTATTGGGCCTCGTGGTCCATGTAGGCGAGCTCGACCATGGAGCCGCCGAAGTTGGCCGGCGGCAGGGCTTCGAGCAGGTCGCGCTTACCGTACAGGAAACCGACGCCGGTAGGACCGTACATCTTGTGCGCGCTCCAGGCGGCGAAGTCCACATCAAGCGCGTGGAAATCGACCTTGAGGTGCGGTACGGACTGGCAAGCGTCCAAGATGAAGATCGAACCTACTTCATGCGCACGCTTGATGATCGGGGCGATGTTGGTGATGGCACCCGTGGCGTTGCCCACGTGGGTGACGGCCACGACCTTGGTACGCTCGGTGATGACTTCGTCGAGGTTGTCCGTACGCACACGGCCGTCCTCGGTCAGGTCGATCCACTTGAAGGTGGCGCCGGTACGGTAGGACAGCTCCTGGAACGGCAGCAGCACCGAATGATGTTCCGCACGCGAGACGACGATCTCATCGCCCGGCTTCAGGGCAAAACGCTTGGCGGCTTCTCCCCCACGCCCCAGCGATGCATTGCCGAATGCGGTGGCGAGCAGGTTCAGTCCGGCCGTGGCACCACCGGTGACGACGACCTCCTCTTCACCTTCGGCCGCATTCGCGCCGACCAGCTTGGCCACCTTGGCTCGGGCCTCCTCAAAGGCCATGGTGCTACGGGCGGCCAGCTCGTGCGCACCACGGTGCACGCCGGCGTTAATTGTACGGTAGAAGTTCGCCTCGGCGTCGATCACCGCATTCGGCTTCTGCGAGGTGGCCGCAGAATCCAGGTACACGAGCGGGTGCCCGTGAATCTCCTGATCCAGAATCGGGAACTGCGCCCGAATCGCCTTAAAATCAACCATTATGTTCCCCCTACTTACGTAACAATTGTACGAAACGAGTGGGAGTCTGACATGGCCTGTTCGCGACCGTAAAGACCTGGCCTAAGCGGCCCGGAGCGTGTCGAGAATAGGGCATGTCAGACTCCCACGGTCACGGACTCAGGCCAGTGCGGACTCGGAGTCGGCGCCTTCGGGCAGGTACTGGTCGTAGCCGTTCTCTTCGAGTTCGTCGGCCAGCTCAGGGCCGCCGGTCTTGACGAAGTGGCCGTCGGCGAACACGTGCACGATGTCCGGCTTGATGTACTTCAAGATACGGGTGTAGTGCGTGACCATGAGGATGCCGAACTGGTTGGCTTCCTTGGCGCGGTTCACGCCTTCGGACACGATGCGCAGGGCGTCCACGTCCAAGCCGGAGTCGGTTTCGTCAAGGACGGCAAACTTCGGTTTCAGCAGTTCGAGCTGCAGCACTTCGGCGCGCTTCTTTTCACCGCCGGAGAAGCCTTCGTTCACGGAACGGGAGGCGAACTTCGGGTCCATCTTGAGGCGCTTCATGGCTGCGGACAGGTCCTTGGCCCACTGGCGAATACCGGGAGCCTCGCCGTCGATTTCGGTCTTGGCGGTGCGCAAGAAGTTGGTCATGGACACGCCCGGTATTTCGACCGGGTACTGCATGGCCAGGAACAGGCCGGCCTTGGCGCGCTCGTCCGGAGTCATCTTGAGGATGTCCTTGCCGTCGAGGAGGGCCTCGCCGGAGTCGACCACGTACTTGGGGTGGCCGGCCAACGTGTAGGCGAGAGTGGACTTGCCGGAACCGTTGGGGCCCATGATGGCGTGGGTTTCGCCGGAGTGGACGGTCAGGGTGGCACCCTTCAGGATCGGCTTGATGCCTTCCTTGGTTTCGACGTGGACGTGCAGGTCCTTGATTTCGAGTGTTGACATTGTTGTGCTCCTAAAAATGCTGTTCTTACTTGTCTTCGAGGACCTGTGCCATGGCGTCGTTTTCACCACGGGCCAGTCGGCGGTCAATCACGGTCATCAGATGTTCGGAGATGGCGGGAATGCCGATCTCCTCGACGAGTTCGCCGAAGAAGCCGCGCACCACGAGCTTGCGGGCGTCGGTTTCGGGGATGCCGCGGGATTCGAGGTAGAACAGTTCCTCGTCGTCGAAGCGGCCCACCGAAGAGGCGTGACCGGCACCGATGATGTTGCCGTTTTCGATTTCGAGGTTCGGCTCGGAATCGGCGATGGCGCCCGGGGTCAGGACCAGGTTGCGGTTGAGCTCGTAGGAGTCGGTGCCGGGGGCGGTGGGCTGGATGAGCGCGTTGCCCACCCAAGTGGAGTGCGCGCCCTTGCCGTCAAGCGCGCCCTTGTAGACCACGCGGGACTTGCAGTCGGGGTGGTTGTGTACCACCATCGTGCGGTGTTCGATGTGCTCGCCGGGGTCCACGAAGTAGATGCCGAGCATGTTGAGGTCGCCCTGTTCGCCGCCGAAGTCCTGATCCATGCGGATGCGGACGATGTCGCCGCCCAAGGTCACGACGGAGTGGCGCAGGGATGCGCCTTCGCCGACGTGGATGCGGTGGTTGGCCACATGCTTGGCGGTTTTGGCCCATTCCTGAACGAACGTGGTGGAGACGTGCGAGTCCTTGCCGGTGGTGATTTCCACGCCTTCGGCCAGTCGTGCGTCACCGTCGTGTTCCACGACGACGTCCGCATGAGCCTTGTCGGCGGCGGCGATCACCAGATGGAAAGCGTCGAGGTCCTCCCCCGCGCCGTGCACCTTGACGAGCACGGGCTGGGCGATCTCACCGGACAGTTCCAGAATGGTTGCGGTGCGGCCGGATTCCCATTCGACTGCGGAGACGCGGTCGTTGGGCTTGGACACAGTGCCGGACAGGCCCTCACCGAGCTTGATCTGGCTGAGCTTCACGCCTTCGGCCAACGGCGAGCCGTCAATCATGGAGACTTCGATCTGCGTTTCGCCGGAAGGCTTGAACACGGTGAAGAACTCGTTGATGCGCTCGATAGGCGTGTAGCGCCATTCGTCCTGCTTGCGGCTGGGCTCCGGGTAGTCGCCTGCGTTGAACGAGCGCACGGCATGGTCCACGGAGGACGGCATAGCGGCCGGAATCGCGTACGGGTCGTTGGGGTCGGCGACCGGAATCTTGATTTCCTTGACGGGTGTTGTGTTGTCGGTCATCGGAATCAGCCCACCGATCCTTCCATCTGAAGTTCCACAAGTCTGTTGAGTTCAAGCGCGTATTCCATCGGCAGCTCACGGCTGATCGGTTCGACGAAGCCGCGCACGATCATGCCTCGCGCCTCTTCCTCCGTGAGACCTCGGCTCATCAGGTAGAAGAGCTGGTCTTCGGAAATCTTGGAAACGGTGGCTTCGTGGGCCATCGAAACGTCGTCTTCGCGAACGTCGACATGCGGGTAGGTATCGGAGCGGGAGAAGTCGTCGACCAGCAGGGCATCGCACACGGTCGAGTTGGACGAACCGTACGCGCCCTTGACGATTTTGACCAGACCGCGGTAGGCGGAGCGGCCACCACCACGGGAAATGGACTTGGCGACGATGGTGGAGCTGGTGTGCGGGGCGAGGTGAATCATCTTCGCGCCCGTGTCCTGGTACTGGCCCTTGCCGGCGAAGCCGAGGGACATGGTGGATGCCTTGGCGTACGGTTCGGCGAGGATGCAGGCCGGGTACTTCATGGTGGCCTTGGAACCGATGTTGCCGTCGACCCATTCCATCGTGCCGCCCTCGCGCACGTAGGCACGCTGGGTGACGAGGTTGTAGACGTTGTTCGACCAGTTCTGCACGGTGGTGTAACGCACGCGGGCGTGCTTTTCGACGATGATCTCGACGATGGCGGCGTGCAGCGAGTCCTCGGACCAGATCGGGGCGGTGCAGCCTTCCACGTAGTGCACGTAGGAGCCTTCGTCCGCGATGATGAGCGTGCGCTCGAACTGACCCATGGCCGGGGTGTTGATGCGGAAGTACGCCTGCAACGGGATGTCCACATGCACGCCCTTCGGCACGTATACGAACGAGCCGCCGGACCATGCCGCGGTGTTGAGGGCACCGAACTTGTTGTCTTCCGGAGGCACGACGGTGCCGAAGTACTTCTTGACGAGTTCAGGGTATTCGCGCACAGCGGTGTCCGTGTCGACGAAGATGACGCCCTGCTTCTTCAGGTCCTCCTGGATGGAGTTGTAGATGACCTCCGACTCGTACTGGGCGGCCACGCCGGAGACGAGGCGGTTCTTCTCCGCCTCCGGGATGCCGAGACGATCGTAGGTGTTGCGGATGTCGTCAGGCAGTTCGTCCCAGCTTTTCGCCTGCTTGTCGATTGGCTTGACGTAGTACTTGAAGTCGTCTGCGTTGAAGCCGGAGAGATCCACACCCCAATCGGGCATGGGCTTTTCGAGGAACGCCTTGAATCCACGCAGACGCATGTCGAGCATCCACTGCGGCTCGCCTTTGTCGGCGCTGATCGCGCGTACGACGTTCTCATCAATGCCTCGTTTTGCGGCTTCGCCGGCGGCATCAGAATCATGCCAACCATAGTTGTAGTCGCCGAACTGGCTGATGATCTCGTCATCCTTCTTGATCTTGTCCTCGTTGACGCGGGTACGATCAGCCACATACTGGCTCATCTCCACGTCAGCGGCGGCGTTTGGTGCTGTGTTTTCGGTCACCATCCTGCCTTCCTTGTATCACACTTAATCCTATGAAAACCTAGCAGAACCCAAGTGCAAACACTAGCCGCCCTGACGCATATTGGCTGTGGGCTTGATTACACGAATGCGATACAGCGATATTGGAGCCGGGCAAGCTTGTCCCATGCACACCGAACATCGCGTATGCGGCATTATGTGTCGCACCACTGCATGCCGTATTTGTTACATATCACACTGTTGCATATCACACTTGGATATGCACGCTCGTGCCCATATTGCACCAGTTGTAGAACCATTCGGCCACATCCCATCCGATACCCACGCAACCATGAGATCCGTTGGCAATGGAGGGCATTACGGCATCCGCTACATATCCGCCGGCAATACGGTGGATTGCGCAACCGGAGGAGAAGTAATTGACGAAGCCCACGTCTTTGACATCCCATGTTTCCACCGTGCCATCGGCAAGATTCAGCGTGCCGCTCATATCTTGACTGGGCAACTTTTGCCATACGTTGAAGTCACCTGTCGGCGTACACATCATGCCAACGCATTCGCCGGTGACGTTGTCGTTGCCCTCCGCGACCACGACATTCAATGTCTTGACCACCGTGTCATTCTCATAGGCATAGAGCTTACGGTCGGACAGGTCAATCGCCACGCGATGAGTGACCTTGACTTCCTGTTTGGGATCTACCTTGCCGTCCACATTCACTGAGCCAGTTCCCGTGGCCAGCACCTGAGCCAAGCGAGCACCAACCTCCGTATCCGCGCCATCGGCAATCACAATGCCATCATGGCCTTCTGTTTCAGTGCTCAGCACCTCGCCAGCATTATTGACGACGACCTTCTTGTCTTCACGTTCCAATTTGAGATTCGGCTTGATTTGCTCGTCATAGTATTGCTGCAGCTTATCGGCATCAAAGACCACGTAGCCATTACGTACTTCATTGTCTTTCAGCTTTGACTGCTGGTTGGCGTCGATGCGCATGGCCGAACCCAGCATGGACGCATTCACGGTGGCGATGTCTTTATCCGCCACCTTGATGGCCACGGCATTGTTCACTAGGGTTTCCAGCGTGGTTTTCGCCTCATCGGCAATTGCATTGGTAATCGTCGGTTCGGTTACGTCGAGTTCCACCCGAACGGTCTGTGGCTGGACACTGCCCAATGACTCCACTGTGGAAATGGCTTGCTTCGCAATGCTGGTGGCGTTGGCTCCCTGGCCATTTTCTCCCGCAATAACGTTGAAGCCACTGTTGTTATCGTTCAATGCGACTTGCGCGTCAACAGGTTCTTGTGCATCAATGTTCAGCGCCTTATCTACCACACTGCCATCAGCGAGCTCGGGATTGATTTGCGGGGCCACATCATGCGTAATCCAGAACGCATACTGTTGCCACCATGCGTCACCGCGTTGGGCATTGATGACATCGGATGCGATTGCTTCACCATCAACTTCGATGCCGAGATCTTTCAGCGTGAACGTCGCCGACTGCCCCTGGTATTTCGCTCGTACCGCGGTGTTGTCGACCTGGTCGTTGATTAGGTCGACAATCTCCTGCTCGGTTTTGCCGGTAACTGAATTTCCCCATAGCGTTGTACCAGGCAGCACGTGATCTTGGAAGAACCAAACACCGCCGCCACAGGCAGCCCCCAAGGCAACCAGCAGACAAGCAATCACCACCCACGGCCAGATGCGGCGCCTCCTCATCTCATCGCCCTGAATGGAATCTGATGCAGCAGCATCCACACTGTCTGCCACAGTGCCGCTGACGGCATTATTCGCACCAAACAGAGGCGCAAACTGCTGGGTCGAGTCATCAAGGTGTTCGGTCATGGTCGGTCTTTCTGCGATGGCCTACTAAGCGTTATCTGCATACTACCAACACACCATAGAAACGGTAATTTTTTACCGTCGCCTTCCAATACATCATGCTGCATGCTGCTCATACAACAAAAAAGACGTGGTGGCGAAACATCATTAGATATTTCGCCACCACGTCTTTACCGTATGTCTTGCACTACGCCGATGACGGCAGCCAGCACATCATGCCGCGATATTATGCACGGCACGAAAGTGCGTCAGCGCGCCGCCTGATGGTCGAGCGCGGCCTTGACCAGGCCGGCGAACAGCGGGTGCGGCTTGGTCGGGCGAGACTTGAACTCCGGGTGAGCCTGGGTGGCCACATAGAACGGGTGCACGTCCTGCGGCAGTTCCACGAACTCGGTGAGCTCGCCGTCCGGGCTCTGGCCGGAGATGCGCAGGCCGCCTTCGCGCAGACGATCCTTGTAGGCCACGTTGACTTCGTAACGGTGGCGGTGACGCTCGGTGACATGCGTGGTGCCGTACAGTTCGGCGACCAGCGAGCCTTCCTCCAGCTCAGCCGGGTAGGAGCCAAGACGCATGGTGTGGCCCATGTCGCCCTTGCCGGCCACGATGTCCTTCTGCTCTTCCATGGTGGCGATCACCGGGTTGGCGCAATCGGGCTCGAACTCGGAAGAGTTCGCGTCTTCAATGCCCAGCACGTGGCGGGAGTATTCGATGACCATGGACTGCAGGCCCAGGCACAGGCCGAGGGCAGGCAGCTTGGTTTCACGGGCGAACTTCAGAGCGCCGATCTTGCCGTCGATGCCGCGGATGCCGAAGCCGCCGGGGATCACGATGCCGTCGACGTTGTCGAGAGCGGCGGCCGCACCTTCGGTGGTTTCGCAACGATCGGCCGCAACCCACTTGACGTTGACCTTGGCCCAGTTGGCAAAGCCGCCGGCCTTGATGGCCTCGGTGACAGACAGGTAGGCGTCCGGCAGATCGATGTACTTGCCGACGATGGCGATGTTGACCTCGTGCTTGGGGTGGTGCACACGCTCCAGCAGGTCGGCCCATTCGTCCCAATCGACGTCATGGAACGGCAGGCCGAGCTCACGCACCACATAGGCGTCGAGGCCCTCCTCGAACAGGATCTTCGGCACATCGTAGATGCTCGGCGCATCCACGCAGTTGACCACGCCTTCGGCATCGACATCGCACATCAGGGAGATCTTGTCCTTGATGGACTGATTGAGCGGGCGGTCGGAGCGCAGCACAAGGGCGTCCGGGGAAATGCCGAGCTGGCGCAGCATCATCACGGAGTGCTGGGTGGGCTTGGTCTTGAGCTCGTGGGCGGCGGAAATGTACGGCACCAGGGAAACGTGCACGAACATGCAGTTGTCCGGGCCGAGATCGCGGCGCACTTCGCGGGCGGCCTCAAGGAAGGGCTGGGACTCGATGTCGCCGACGGTACCACCGATTTCGGTGATGATCACATCCACGTCATCGGAAGCCTGGGCGCGCATACGAGACTTGATTTCGTTGGTGATGTGCGGGATAACCTGCACGCACTGGCCGAGGTATTCGCCGGCGCGCTCCTTGCGCAGCACTTCCTGATAGATCTGACCGGTGGTGACGTTGGCCTTCTGGCTCAGGAAGACGTCGAGGAAACGCTCGTAGTGGCCGATGTCGAGATCGGTTTCGGCACCGTCTTCGGTCACGTAGACCTCACCATGCTGGAACGGGTTCATGGTGCCCGGGTCGACGTTGATGTACGGATCGAGCTTTTGCTGCAGAACATGGATACCGCGGCTGCGCAGCAAACGACCGAGCGAAGATGCGGTCAGGCCCTTGCCGAGAGAGGAGACAACGCCGCCAGTGACGAAAATATGCTTGGTGACGTGTTCTTGAGAATTACCATGTGTTCTTCTAACCATGGAATTTCACTCTATCATCCGTGTATGACCCGGCGTGTTCACCAGACGCGTCGGCCCCGACATGGCGTACTTGAACAATACGAATAGTAGGCTCGTCAAAAAGCATACGCAAGGTCATAATCACGTCAAACGTCTTATCCGCCAGCTATTGCAGGTATTGGTCGAGACGCACTAGGCCTAACGCATATAGGACAAACGCTGTTTTCAGGTTTTTCAGCGAGGCCCATTCATCGGCACCGTGCGCGTTGCCGGCACCTGGTGCGATGAATGGCGGGGTCTCCAGGTCGATGCCGTCGACCGCCGGCACATGGTCGGCATGGAATTCGGGACCGAAGTTGAGTGCGCGCGGGATAAAGCGGGCGTGGGTGCCGTCGCCGACAGCCACGGGTCGAGCCTCGCAACCGAGCACGTCGTTGTAGGTTGCGGTGAGCAACTGGACACGCGGGTCGTCAGCCTGCACGTAGTATGGGTCATCGTTAAGGATGTCGACAATGCGGCCGCCCGCCGCTTCGGCTTGTGCTTGAATACGCTCGATGATTTGTTCGTGTGCCTGGCCTACCGCATAACGGATGTCGAAGTGCAATACGATGGCATCTTCAGAAGTCTCACCTGATACCGCGCCTAATACCTTGTCTGCTTCAGCGAACTCATTCGCCGGTATAATCAAACCACCATTGGCGGTAGTCGGTCCGCTTTCCGCATTCTCGCAATCGATACCCAAGCCGGTGCCATATGAGTCTTTTGTCCATTGGGCAAGCGCCTGCGCTGCAGTGAGGTCACGGCCTTCGAGCAGACCGGACCGGGCAAGCGCCGTAGTGAGCACCGCTATAGCGTTTACGGTACCGGACGGCTGGCAGGCATGACCGGCGACACCGGTGGCCTCAATCGTGACGCCTTGCGCTGTTGCGTTGATATGCAATCGCTCGGCGATATCTGGAGCGATGTTGCCGCTCTGGCAGAATGCTTGCCGCACGGTAGATTCGTCGACGCCGGTGAGGGTGATTGCGGCGGCCCCGGGAACCGTGTTAGTGGCGGTGCCGGCATGCCAACCGCGCAATTGCGGCCCGACCGGCAGTTCGACATCCACATCGAGCAGCCCTTTTTGGATATTGTTCACCGGGAAGGGACCATCGGTGACGATGGCCTGGTACGGCGCGCCGATGTTGGCGACGAACCATTTGATGTCGTTGAGCGCGATCTCTTCGGAGCCGCCGAACAGTATACGTACGCGGTGGCGGAAACGGTGGTCGTGTTCCTTGAAGAAACGGAGTAGGAAATAGCTGGTCAGCGCGACGCCTTTATTGTCCAATGAGCCGCGACCGATAACAATATCGCCAATAACCTGCGGATCGAAGGCATCGTGCGTCCAACCGTCGTCGGCGGGGACTACGTCGAGGTGGTCGACGAAGGCGATGTCACGGTCGGTCTCCACGTTCTCCTGTGGATAAACGACTTCCATGACGTGGCCGGTGTAGTCGCGCGTAGGCAGCCCGTCTCGTCCTGCCTTGGCCAGCATATGGTCGAATACACGGCGTACTTCGGGTCCATAAGGCGCGCCCGGACGAGGATTCGGGTCCGATTCGTCGGAAACCGACGGGTAGCGCAGCAGCTCACACAGCTCATCGACGAACTGTGCGCGGTGGGCGTCAAACCAGCGTGACGCGGCATCGACGAGATCACGTTCCGTGGCGGTGAGAGTCATGGCTTCCTTTACTTGGACGCTTATGGTTTCCTCAGGTAACAGGAATCCCGGGCGCAACGTCGACTGCTACCCGGGATTGGCTGGAGGGCTTGGTTCTATTCGCTCAGCAAGTGCGCCACAGCATCGAGCGCGAGCTTGTAGCCGTAGAAACCCATGCCGGTGATGGTGCCGGTGGCCACAGGGCTGATTACGGAACGCTTGCGGAACTCGTCGCGGGCGGACGGGTTGGAAATATGGACTTCCATAAGCGGCAGGTTCTCGTCAATGACCATGTGCGCGGCGTCGGCGAGAGCATACGAATAGTGCGTGAAGGCGGCGGGGTTCATGACCACCGGGGTTTTCTCGTCGGCGGCTTGGTGCATCCAGTGCACCATTTCGGCTTCGTCGTCGGTCTGGCGCACCTCGACTTCGAGGCCGAGGTCCTTGCCCCATTCGGTGCAGAGCTTGCGCAGGGTGTCGAGGTCCTGACGACCGTAGACGTCGGGCTGGCGGACGCCGAGACGTCCGAGGTTAGGGCCATTGACAACGATGACTTTGGTCATTGGGACTCCTTTTGTTTGTGCTTCTCTCCCTCCGCCCCTTCGGGGCACCTCCCTCATCAGAGGGAGGTAGAAGGTAAATCCGACTCCGGGGTACCTCCGTTAGAGGGGAGCCAAGTACTTTTTTCTGAGGGGATGGCGAACGGCACGGCCTACGGCCGTTCAATTACTGCTGGATACGACGGAATGCTTCTTCCACGGCTTCGGCGGGCGGGTTGTCGAGGTGTACGACGTGACCAATCTCGTCGAGGACCACGAAGCGCAGCTCATTGCCGCGGGCCTTCTTGTCGCGATGCATCAATGCGAGCACGTCGTCGAACGAGCCGCCATTCCACGACGTCGGCAGACCCATCGAAGCAAGCAACGAGCGGTGATAGTCAACCAGATCCTGATCGATGTAACCGATCAGATGGGCCAGCTCGGCGGCATACACCATACCGACGGCCACCGCATTGCCATGCCTCCAGCGGAAATGCTCGAGCTTTTCGATGGCATGGCCCATCGTGTGCCCGTAGTTGAGGAATTCACGCAGACCCTTCTCCTTCAAATCGGAGGAGACGTGGTAGGCCTTGACCTTTACCGTGCGCTCAATGAGCTCGGCAACCACGTCTTCGAGCGGCGAGCCGAGGAATGTAGAGCCGTCGAAAGCGCGCAGTTCAGCTGCGTGGTCTTCGAGGATATGCAGGATTTCGGGGTCGCGGATGAAACCGGATTTGGCGACTTCGCCGAGACCCTCGATGAAGATGTCATTGGGCAGCGTAGCCAGCGTCTTGGTGTCGGCCAGCACACCGGCAGGCGTGTAGAACGAGCCGACGAGGTTCTTGCCCTGCGGGGTGTTGATGCCGGTTTTGCCACCGGTGGAGGCATCGACCATGGCCAGCAGCGAGGTCGGGCAGTTTACATAGCGCACGCCGCGCATCCACGTGGCAGCCACGAAACCGGCCAAATCGGTTGCGGCACCGCCGCCAAGCCCCACCACGGCATCGGATCGGGTGAAACCTTCGTTGCCAAGGCGTTCCCAAATGCCGTTGGCCACGGTAATGGTCTTGCCGGGTTCGGCATCCGGAATCACGATGTCGGAAACCTCATAGCCGCCCTGACGCAACAGGGCGCGGGCACGATCGGAGTGTCGCTGCACCGGCTGAGTGTGGATAAGCGCGATTTTGGCGGGTTTGGGTCCCAGCACGTCGACCAGATGGTTCATGGCACCTTCGCCAATGACCACATCATACGGCTCAATTGCCGCTCCGGTAACATGCACTGCTCGCTCAGATACCATATCAATCACTTTCTTCGCTGCGCCCTGAGGCGTAAGCCCCCGGGTATGGACATGAACGTTGGCGACCTCGCGGAATACTGGGTCACGCTGCTTGAACAGTTTTTTCCAACGGGAGTTGGCGTTGCCATTGAGCATGGGCCGGCCTCCCCCACGGTTCGCGCGTTCCATGGCTTCCGCCGGATCGGCATCAAGGTAGACCACACGACCGCCATGGTCGATGTAGGAGGCGAGGGCATGCTGGGTGGATGGCGTCATGGGAGCGCCACCGCCCAGCGAAAAGATACCGTCGAAATCCTCAAGCATATCGGCGATGAGATCGGCCTCGACCTCGCGGAATGCCGGCTCACCGTATTCCTCGAAGTAGGAGGGAATCTTCATGCCCACTTCACGTTCGATCTCCACATCGGCATCGGCGAACGGCAGACGCAACATATGCGCCACTTCCTTACCGACACGTGTTTTGCCGGCTCCCATCATGCCGATGATGACGGCGCGGGGGCGTGCGGTCATAATCTACGAATCCTCTCGACGATTGGTGAGTACAGTTGCTGATGGTTCCGCGGCAGTCGTCACGAAACCATACGCCCTTCGTTCAGCGCATGTGCTCCGGCCACGATGCGAGATACGACTCAAGGTTGCGCCGTGTTTCGGCAACACTGTCTCCACCGAACTTATCCAGCGCGTACTTCGCCAAAGTCAGACGCACCATGGCCTCGGCCACCACGGATGCCGCAGGCACGGCGGTGCTGTCGGAACGCTGGTTGATGGCTTGTGCGGATTCGCCGGTCAGCACGTCGACCGTACGCAGGGCCTTGGGGATGGACGGAATCGGCTTCATGGCACCGCGTACGCGAATCACCTGGCCATTGGACATACCGCCTTCAATGCCGCCTGCGCGGTTGGACAGACGGTCGATACGGCCGTCGGCGTTGACCACGATCTCATCGTGCGCCTGCGAACCGGGGCGGGAGGCTTCCAGGAAGCCGTCGCCGATCTCCACACCCTTGAACGCCTGAATGCCCATGATCGCGGAGGCCAGAGCCGCGTCCAGTCGGCGGTCGGACTCCACATACGTGCCGATGCCGGCAGGCACACCGTAAGCCAGCACTTCAATCACGCCGCCCAACGTATCGGAGGCCTTCTTGGCCTCGTTGATGCGTTCGATGATGCGGGCTTCGGCCTCTTTGTCCAGCGTACGGACAGGCGAGGCATCAAGCGCTTCCAGATCGTCGGGGGTGGGCAGAGGCAGGTCGGGGTTGGTCTGCACGCCACCAAGCGCCACCACGTGGGCTACGGTGCGGATGCCGAACGCCTGATCCAAGAACTGCTTGGCCACCTCGCCCAAAGCCACACGGGAGGCGGTCTCACGGGCGCTGGAGCGCTCCAGTACCGGGCGGGCGTCGTCAAAACCATACTTGCGCATGCCGGTCAGATCGGCGTGGCCCGGGCGCGGGCGGCTCAGCGGCGCATTGCGGCCTTCGCGCGGCAGGTCATGGTCGAGTGCATCGGCGCTCATGACCTCGGTCCACTTCGGCCATTCGGTGTTGGCGATTTCGATGGCCACCGGCGAGCCGAGGGTCAGGCCGTGGCGTACACCGGTCAGCAGACGGACCTTGTCTTGCTCGAACTTCATGCGGGCACCGCGACCATATCCAAGTCGACGGCGTGCCAGTGCGGAAACGATATCGTCCGTGCTAATACGCACGCCGGCCGGCAACCCTTCAATCATGGCCACCAATGCTTCTCCGTGAGACTCCCCTGCCGTCTGCCAACGCAGCATAACTTCCCTCGTTTCATGTGTGTACGTCTATGTGTACGTCTAGCTAGGGGTTAATGTTAAGCCATGCCATACCTGTTCACGCTACCCGGTCTGCTATGTGGGCTTGCACTGTCCATTGAGGATGTTCGTCATCGGCGGGTGCCGATCGCGTGGGTGGCTGCGGGCGCGTTGCTTCAGCTGGCCGCCGATTTCGCGTATGGAGTGGTGGTGAACGACCTGTTCGTGCTGTTGCAGGCGCTGTTGTTCACCGTGCTATGTTGCCTGATCCAGTTCGCGTTGGCGTTGCTGGTGCCTCGGTCATTGGGATTCGGCGATGTGACCGCCTTGATACCTATGGGATTGTCTGTCGGACTGTTTGGCCTGTTGCCTGTGGTGGTCTGGTGGCTGGCGATGGGCGTTGCCGGCATCACATGGATTGCCTTGTGGACGCGATTCGACCCACAACGCACATCACCGGCACATGCGGGCAAGGTGCCGTATGTGCCGGTGATATTGGCGGGCGCGATTGTGGCGGTGGTTGTTGGGGCTTAATCCCGTATTACTCCCCTCAGTCCGCTTTGCGGACAGCTCCCCTCGGCGAGGGGAGCCAATGAGGTGACTACTGGTTTTCGGCTTGCCACTTGCGTAGTTCGGCCACATTCTGGTCATGTTCATCGGCGGTTACGGCGAACTTGGTTTCGCCGGTGTCCAGATTGACCGTGCAGAAGTACAGCCAATTGCCGCTTTCGGGGTGCAGTGCCGCTTGAATGGCGCTATCGCCGGGATTGCTGATCGGCGTAGGCGGCAGGCCGGAGATCTTGTACGTGTTGTACGGGTTGGACTCGTCCTGGGTCATCTCGGTGGTCACCTGCGCGGGCTTGACGTTATTGCCATAGGCCACGGTGGAATCCATGCCCAACGACATGCCCTGCTCCAAACGGTTCTCGATGACTCGCGTCACTTTGCCGTAGTAATCGGCTTTGTTGACCTCGGCCTCGGCGATAGAGGCGATGATCATCACCCGTTCGCGGTCACTGCCGGTCGGCACGCCCAATTCATCCAACTTGGCGATACGCTTATCGACCATGGCCTTGAGGATTTCCGAAGCGCTCTTCATGCTCTTGACGTTGTAGGTTCCCGGCTCCAGCCATCCCTCAAAGCTACCGCCTGCTTCATTGGGCAGAATATCCTTACCCTTGTTCTTGATAATCGTGTCGAATTCGCTTTGGGCAACGCCGGAAAGCTTCGCGGCGTCGGCGAACACATCGGTGGCACGTTCACCGGGATGAACCTCAAGGAAGCCCGCCGCCTGGTTGGTGTCGGAGAGAACGGCGATCACATCGGATGCGGCCATATGCTTCTTCAATGTGAACGTTCCAGGATAGAGTGTCGAGCTATTGGCGTTGACCACGCTGGTGAACGCGGCAGTGGACTTGATGACTTCGGCCTTGAGCAGATTATCGGCGATCTCCGCAGCGCCTTGGCCCTCGCTCACGGTGAATTCGACCTCGCCATAGCCCGGTCCCGGATAGTCCGCGATGGCCGTCGACTGGTTGCTCCGGCTGTCGCGCCATGCGATGAGCTTGGTTACGCCGAAATAGCCGCCGCCGATAAGCAGGGCGACGATGGCGATAGCGATGATAATGCCACTGATACGCTTGCGCTTGCGATGTGCACGTCGCTTGCGCATCTCCTTGCGGGATTTCGGCGGTTCTGGCGGCTTGGCCCCGCGCATTGGTTCTGCCCCCTGTTCGACCCAATGCGTGTTGTCATCAAAGAACTCGTTAAAATCATCGGTCATAACCGATACCTCACTACTCCCGGGTACGGTCGAGTGCCGTCTGCAAAATCACCACTGCCGACTGCTGGTCAACCACCGGCCTGTGCTTGTTCGAAGCTTTATGGGCCTCGAACAGTTGACGATGCGCACTGACTGTTGTTAATCTCTCATCTATCAATGACACCTGCGGAATCTGATACTCCGTAGAATCACTGTCTTCACTCTCTGCTTGCAGCCTCTTCTCCAGATTGGCCGCCCACCTGCGCGCTTTTTTGGCGCTTTTGCCTTCTGTACCGTCCATCTGCAGGGGCAATCCGACGATTACATGGTCCACATGTTCGTCTTCGATGACGTTCAGGACCTCGTCAATAGCAAAGAAATAGTCGCCGGCAACATGAATGTTGCCAGCAGGGTGTGCAAAGGTAAGCTCCGGGTCGGACAGTGCCAGTCCGACCCGGGCATTACCCAAATCAACGCCTAACCACACCACTGGCGGAATCAGGCTTTCTGCGCCTCGTGCTCGAGCGCTTCGAGGGCCTCGCCGATCTTGGAGGCATCGACACCGCCACCCTGGGCGAAGTCCGGCTTGCCGCCGCCACCGCCGCCGAGGACCTTGGCTGCGCCACGCACCAGATCACCGGCCTTGATGCCGGCCTTGCGGGCGGCCTCGTTGGTGGCCACGGCGACCATCGGCTTGTCATCCTCGTTCACGCCGGCGAGGGCCACCACCACGGGGGCGTCTTCACCGAGCTGGGCGCGCACGTCGAGTACGGTCTTGCGCAGGGCGTCGACCGCGCCGAAGTGGCCCACGTTCTTGACGGCCACCTTGACCGGGGCCGCGGAGTTCTTGGTGTCAGCAACCAGCGCCGGAACCGAGGCGGCCAGCTGGGACTCGTACATGGAGGCCAAGCGACGATCGGATTCCTTGAGCTTGGCGAGCAGGGCGTTCACACGCTCGGCGAGCTCGTCCGGGCGAGCGTTGAGCTTGTCGGACAGCTGGGAGACCAACGCGTGCTCACGAGCGTTGAAGTCATAGGCGCCCTGGCCCACGACGGCATCGACACGGCGTACGCCGGAGCCGATGGAGGCTTCGGACAGGATGTTGACCATGCCGATCTTGCCGACGTGGTCCACGTGGGTACCACCACACAGCTCGCGGCTCCAGCCGTCTTCGCCGATGGAGACCACGCGTACGATGTCGCCGTACTTCTCGCCGAACAGGTGCATGGCACCGAGGGCGATGGCGTCGTCGAACTTCATTTCCTTGGTGGTCACGGCGAGGTTGTCGCGCAGCTTGTCGTTGACGCGCTCCTCGACTGCGGAGATCACGGACTTGGCCGGGGCCTTGGACCACTGGAAGTCGAAGCGCAGACGGTTCGGGGCGTCTTCGGAGCCGCGCTGGGTGGCCTGCGGGCCCAGCTCCTCACGCAGCGCCTTGTGCACCATGTGCGTGGCGGTGTGCGAGCGGGCGATGGCGCCACGGCGGGCCAGGTCGATGTTGGCGTTGACTTCGGCGCCGACGACCAGCGTGCCTTCGGTCAGACGGCACTGGTGGACGATGAGGTCCTTGATGGGCTTCTGCACATCGTCGACTTCGAGCACGGCGCCGTCGTCGGACAGGATCTCGCCCTGGTCGGCGAGCTGGCCGCCGGCCTCCGCGTAGAACGGGGTGCGGTCGAGGATGACCTCGACGTTGGCCGGGCCGGTCACGGCGGGCACGGAACCCTTGCCTTCCTGCATGATGCCGATCACCTTGGCGCGGGCGGACATGTCGGTGTAGCCGAGGAAGTCGATCGGGCTGACGAGCGTCTTCTTGAAGTCGTCGTAAACGGAAAGATCCACGTTGTGACGCTTCTTGAGGGCGTCGGCGCGGGCGCGGGACTTCTGCTCGGCCATGAGTTCGCGGAACTTGGCCTCGTCCACCTTCACGCCCTGTTCGGCGGCCATCTCGAGGGTCAGCTCAATCGGGAAGCCGTAGGTGTCGTGCAGCTTGAAGGCGTCCTCGCCGGCCACGACGGGCTCGGCGGAATCGCTCTTGGCCTTGTTGACGGCCACGTCGAGAATCGTGGTGCCGGTCTCAAGGGTGCGGCGGAAGGCGTCTTCCTCGCCATACGCGGATTCGGACACCTCATGGAAGGTGTCGTTGAGCTCCGGGTAGCTGGCCTCCATGGCGGCCTTGGAGGTCGGGAAGAGGGTGGGCAGCACCGGATCGGTCACGCCGAGCATGCGCATGGAGCGCACGGTGCGGCGCAGCAGGCGGCGCAGCACGTAGCCACGGCCCACGTTGGACGGGCGCACGCCGTCGGACATGATCATCAGGGCGGAGCGCACGTGGTCAGCGACCACGCGGAAGCGCACGTCGGCGTCCTCGTTCTCGCCGTACTTCAGGCCGGAGAGCTGCTCGGCGGCCTCGATGACCGGGAAGACCTCATCGGTCTCGTAGATGTTGTTCTTGCCCTGCAGCAGGTAGGCCAGACGTTCCAAGCCGGCACCGGTATCGATGTTCTTGTTCTCAAGCTCGCCCACGATGTGCAGGTCGGTCTTGGACTTGACGTTGTCGACCTCGTAGTTCTCGAACACGAGGTCCCAGATCTCGATGTAGCGGTTCTCGTCGGCAATCGGGCCGCCTTCCTTGCCGAAGGCGGGGCCGCGGTCCACGTAGATTTCGGAGCAGGGGCCGCCGGGTCCGGGGCCACCGGTGGTCCAAAAGTTGTCTTCCATGCCCATCTTCTGGATGTGCTCGGGGTCCACGCCCTCGTTGATCCACATGGAACGGGCTTCGTCATCGTCGGTGAACGTGGTCATCCACAGCTTCTCGGGGTCGAAGCCGTAGCCGCCCTCATCCTGCGAGGTGGTGAGCAGCTCCCAGGCGTAGTGGATGGCCTCTTCCTTGAAGTAGTCGCCGAAGGAGAAGTTGCCGAGCATCTGGAAGAAGGTGCCGTGGCGGGTGGTCTTGCCGACCTCGTCGATGTCGAGCGTACGCACGCACTTCTGGTTGGAGGCCATGCGGCGCTTCGGCGGGGTCTGCTCACCCATCAGGTACGGGATGAACGGCACCATGCCGGCGATGGTGAAAAGCGTGGTGGGGTTCGGGGAAATCAGGGATGCCGAGGGCACGATGAGATGGTCGTGCTTGGCAAAATAATCGAGGTATCGCTTTGCGATGTCCGCAGTGCGCATGAGCGGATGAACTCCTTGTTTGGGTAATGGGCGCAGTTGCGCCTGGTATTGGTGGAAAAGACTGGATTATGAGGATTAGTTTGTTCTAGCTGATTCAGTGACTAGATGGCAAGGCGGCATGCGCGTGTCAGTTGGCGCGCTCGATGTACTGACGGTTGAGCTCAGCCTCGCGGGCTCGACGGGTGGCATTGAACTCGTTGACCAACCCTTCGAGTGTTTTCATCGGCACATTGTCCTGATCGGGGCCAAGCAGGAACTGGCGTGCCGCATCAGGCGTATTGGCCTTGACATAGGCCTGTGCCTTGGTGACGGCAACGATTCCGATGGCCACGCCGACGCCGACCCAGAAGATGCGTTTGAACATCACTCCCCCTTCTCGGCGGTGTCGTTGACGGTGGTTTTCGCGGCGTTCTTCGCAAGGAAGGACTGACCCGTGGTTTTCAGCGCGTAGAAGGTGGAAGCGATCTTGATGATGGGCTTACCGAGGAAGGAGCCATACAGATCGGTCAACGCACCAACGTTGTTGGCGGTGGTGGAAGCCGCGGCGGAAATCTTGTTCACGTCTTCGAGCGACTTGTTGACCTGCTTGACGGTGGTCACGCCTTCGTCCAGCGCGGGGATGGCGTGTTCACCGGACTCCCGGACCGTCTGCGATATCTGATCAAACATCTTGCCCAGCCTGATCAGCGGATAGATCATGAAACCGGCCAATACTGCGAACGCGATGGCCGCGATCAGGCCAGCGATCTCTCCGACTCCCATTGTTTCCTCCTTGCGGTCACACTTACTCGCCTAAGGGTAGCACTCCTTCCCTATTTCTTGGCATACCATTGCATGCGCAGGGCGAAAACCGTGCGCGTGGGCGTATGCGGCTATAGGCGAAAGGCTGTCCTGCTGACGCTTTCGTTTGCGGCGTGCCGCCGTGGACCGTACGTGCTATTCGATATGTATTGCTTGCTATTTGCTACTTGCCGTACGAAACGATGGTCACGGCTTCGCCGAACGGCTTGTCGGTGTCGAAGTCGATCACGGTTACCGAACCATTGGCCGGGCGTTCGTTCAGATCGAGGTCAGGGCCGCCGAACCGGTGACCGAGGCTAAGCAGTGTGTTGCCATGCGAAATCTGCAGCACATCGTCGCCGTCCTTGAGATTCGGGTTGTCGGCGATAAGACGGAACGCACCTTCGACGCGCGTCCAATATTCCTCATCGGATTCCGCGTCGTGGAAGGGATCGGCTTCCTTGAGAAAATCACGCGAGGCCCCCAACCCGAACTTCTCGACGATTTGGTTGTAGGTTTTGACGCCGTGGGGCGCTCCCGCGGCATACCAGGCCATGGCCATGTCAAGTCCCTCGTAGTAGCCGTAGAACTGCTCGCGGAAGTGCATGTCCGTCACGAGTGCGGGGCGCGGGTTACCCGCGGCTTCGTTGATGTCGAGAATTTTCTCGGCCGTCTGCTGGGCACGCGTGGTGTCCGAACAGTAGGCGGCGGCGAACGTCAATCCTTTCAGTCGCTCACCGGCCTTGACGGCATCGGCGACGCCCGACTCGGTCAGCGGCGAATTCGACCATCCCTGCAGACGGTTGTATCGGTTGAAATAGGTCTGTCCGTGACGGACCAGATGCAGATGAAGAATCATGGTTCCGATTATGTCACCATTCCGGCGGTTTCGGTGCGGGTTGCCGGAAGTCATAAGTCATAACGGCATAGGTCACTACCTGAGATATGCGTAATCCGGGCAGTATACCTAACGATTCCTGAGAGTACACTTAGAATACTGTGAGCATAACCTTGAAACCTGCACCATCTCGATCGTCTGTGCCTGCCCATTTCAGGGGTATCGATGGACTGCGCGCTCTGGCGATTCTTGGAGTCATAGCATTCCACACCCGCCCGTCGCTATTGCAGGGCGGATTCATTGGCGTGACGATGTTTTTCGTTATCACCGGTTTTCTTGCCACACGTTCGGTACTGAACATGGTGGACCGCACCGGGTCCTTTGGATATGGCCGATATCTGATCCGCCGCATTACTCGTTTATGGCCGGTGATGCTGGCGACCATTGCCGTGGTGCCTTGGCTCACTTGGATGTTCGCTCCCAGCCTGTTGCAGAAAGTGGTTTCCGATTCGCTGCCGAGCGCCTTGTTCGCCAGCAATTGGGTGTACATCTTCCGCAAGGTGCCGTATTTCGAGGCGGCCGGATTGCCTTCTCCTCTGACCCATCTGTGGTTCTTGGGCGTGACGATGCAGTTCTATCTGGTTTGGCCGTTGCTGATGGTGGCGCTCGGCAAAATCACCAAGTCCAAATGGGTGCGCTCCATGGCGATTCTTGTCATCATGGCTGCTTCCACCGCCGACATGGTGCTGCTGTTTGACCCGGCCAATACCTCCCGCGTGTATTACGGTACCGATACTCGCCTCGCCGAGCTGGCCGCCGGCGCGCTGTTGGCTATCTGGATTGCGCCTTCCTCGCGAGGTACGGAAGCTGCGGAAGCTGGAGCGGCTTCGCAAACAGTGCAGATCGAACGTCAGGCCGGCGACAAGACGGGCGCCCGTCTCACTATCGTCTGCAATGTTCTTGGCACCGCGGCTTTGGCGGCACTGCTGACCGGATTCTGGTTCGCCAACGGGTATCTGTCGTACATGTACCAAGGCGGGTACCTGATTACCGCGTTCATATCGTTGTGCGCCTTGGCCTGTGCCGTGAACAATGACTCAATCTGGTCGCACGTGCTGGGTTGTGCTCCCCTACGCTATATCGGGTCGCGATCGTTCTCGCTGTACGTCATGCATTATCCGCTGCTGCAGTTCATGAACCCGGCGACACGAACGCAGGCGTTGCCGTGGTGGGGTTGGGTTCTTGAGGCCGTCGTGGTGTTGGCGGCGTCGGAAGCCTTCTACCAGCTGGTCGAGGCGGCCCGTAAATCGGTGCAGATGCCTCGTAGCCAACACGCCAAGCCGCTGCCGAAAGCCGGCTACCGGCTGCGCCCGGGCGCGTGGGTCATGTCGGTTATCGGATTGGTGACCGTTGTGGCGCTGACGTGGGCACCGGTGGACTGGAATGGCATCGCTCAAGCGCGAGCCATTCAGCTGCGCCCCGAACTCGCGGCACCCGCCAAGCCGGTCAAGAAACCGGCGAAGCCCGAGCCCGAGTCTTCTGCCATAAATGCCGCGAACGGCGAAACCAATACCGCTGACGCGAATAAGAACGGTTCGGATTCTCAGCCGCCCATCATCAAACCGATTGCGGAAAAGGTGCCAAACAATCTTGACATTTCGAAGTACGCCTATGATCCGGCAACGGAAAGCTGCAACGCGGATATGATGATGGTCGGCGATTCAGTGACGTCGGGTACTTCGGACGCCATCCAGGCCGCATTCCCGAACGCTTTTATCGATGGCCTGCCGAACCGTCAGCTGCCGCAGGCGGTGGATGTGTATCAGCAGGACACCGCTGCCGGCCACAGTGGCAGTGTGGTGGTGTTTGGCCTCGGCACGAACGGCGTGATTTCGAATGAGCAGGAAGTGCAACAGCTCATTGACCTGACCGGCGGCAAGCCGACATACTTCATCACCATCCGTATGCCATACCCGTGGCAGGAGAACAACAACAATACGATGCTGCGTGAGGCCGCCAAGAAGAACAAGAACGTGGGCATCATCGATTGGCATGGGTATAGCGAAGGTCATAGCGAATACCTCAACGATGACGGCATTCATCCGAATATGACCGGTGCCTATGCGTACGCGACGATGATTCGCCAGGCGGTGTGCGGCCAGTAATCGCCCTACAACGCAGGAACCCCGCGGCTTCTCGAAAGAAGCGCGGGGTTCGAGCGGTATGTCCTGGATTTGTTGACCAGAGGGCCCGGATCAGCGGGCGTAGAATTCGACCACGTACTGGATGTTGACCTGCACCGGGATCTCTTCGACCTCCGGCTTACGGGTCACAGTGGCCTTCAGGGACGGCAGGTTCACGTCGAGGTAGCCGGGGACCGCAGGCAGCACGTCACGGTGCACGCCTTCGGCGGCGATCTGGAACGGAACCATGGTCTGGCTCTTGGCCTTCACCTGAATGGTCTGGCCGGGCTTGACGCGGTAGGACGGGCGGTCCACGATGTTGCCGTCAACGAGGATGTGACGGTGCACCACGAACTGACGGGCCTGGGCGGTGGTGCGGGCGAAGCCGGCACGCAGCACCAGGTTGTCGAGACGGGTCTCGAGGTCGGTCAGCATGGCGTTACCGGTCTGGCCGGCAGTACGGGTGGCCTTCTCGTAAGCGGCGCGAAGCTGCTTCTCGGAGATGCCGTACTGAGCGCGCAGACGCTGCTTTTCGCGCATACGCACCGCGTAATCGGACTCGGTGCGGCGGCGGTCACGGCCGTGCTCGCCAGGAGCGTACGGACGCTTTTCGAAGATGCGCTGAGCCTTGGGGGTCAGTGCGATGCCGAGGGCGCGAGACAGACGCACCTGACGGCGAGAACGCTGAACGTTCGTCATTGGATTAATCCTTCTGTCGTTATCTGAACGGAACGCTTGCCTTGCATATGCCTAACAAGCGCTGAGTCGGGCCTCCCCAGCGCTTCGTCGTGAATAAACACGAACGGGTTGGTTTTCTTGCGATTACCTACCGCCGACCCGCTGATGGGCTATGACTCCAGACGGTATCTACCTGTTGGCAGACACCAGCAGACCATATTACACCGAGGCTATGGACAGCACTCCGGCGTCCATGCGATACACCCGATCTGCGTATTCGAGTGCATCGGGATCATGGGTGACCATGAGAATCGCCGTGCCGTTGTTGGCTTGGTCTCTGAGCAGACGCATTACGATGTCGGTGCTCTCTTGGTCGAGGTCGCCGGTCGGCTCGTCGGCGATGAGCAAGCTCGGCTGGTTCATCAGCGCGCGGGCGATGGAGACGCGCCGCATTTCACCGCCGGACAGCTCGCGCGGGTAGCTGTCTGCCAGATCGGCAACACCAAGCTGGGTGAACAGCGTGCGAGCTCGGGTGGCGAACAGGTCCGAACGGCTCGCAGCCGTGTTTGACGGCGTGTTTTCCTGGTCTGTGATTGGCGCAATGACATCCGGCATGAACGGGTCGGCGGCTGAATCGGCGGCCGCTTCATCATTGGTGGCAGCGGCTTGCGCCACGGCATCCGTTGCTTCTGCGTTTTGGGCGAACGGCAGCGGCTCCGGAAACATCGTTGCGGGCAGAATCACGTTGTCGAGCACGGTCAGGTTGCCGAGCAGGGTCTGGCTTTGAGTCACGAATCCGATGGTGCGATTCCTCAGCACGGACAGTGCTTTATCGCCCAAGTCGGCCACATTGCGTCCAGCCACGCTCACGGTTCCCGAGGTCGGGCGAATCAGCCCAGCGACCATGTTGATCAACGTACTTTTACCGTTGCCCGACCGGCCGACGATGGCGATGAATTCGCCGGCATCGACGGTGAGGTTCACGTGGCTGACGGCGTCGAACGGCGTGCCGCGGCGGACGAACTGGCGGGTCAGGTCCGTCAAGGTCAGCAGATGGTCCGGGGAGGGCGTCTCGGTTACGTGCGGCGAATCCGGCGCAGTCGGCGCGTTCGGCTGAGCTGGCGTGGTCGGCTGGAGCTTGGTCGGCTCAACCGTGGTCGGCTGAAGCGGCGTAGTTGTCTCAGTCATATCACTCCCCCTCTCGCAGGGTCAGGTAGGCTTCGGGCCGGCCGAGACGCCACATGGTGGCCAGCGAACCGATGATGCCGATGACCGTAGAGCACACAATGGTCACGGCAATGAATCCGATCACCGCAACCGGGCTGGCTTGCAGATACGGCAATTGAAGCTGTTTGCCGATCAGCGAACTGAATGGGAAAATCACCAGGCTGGCCGCGCCGACGCCGATTACGCCACCGATCAGACCGATGATGGCGGATTCCTTCAGAATGATGGCATTCAACATGCCGCGCGTGGCGCCCATGATGCGCAGGGACGCGAATTCGCGTTTGCGTTCGTTCACCGACGAGGCGAATACGGCGAGCAGCACAATCACGCCCATTACCCAGATCACCGCCACGAAAATCTTGAGGTAGGTGACAAGCGCGGTCAGCGAAGTTCTGGTGTTGGCGGTGATGCCGCCGGGGTATACGTACCCCAAATCGGCGAATCGGGAATCAAGACGCTTGATGTTCTCAGCTACGGTCTGCGCTTCGTACCCCTGCTGCGTCTTAATCATCACGGTGGAGACGGCTTTGCCGGCATATTCGGCGGACATGACCTGCTTGGAGACCTTGGCCGAGGCGGCGACCATGTCGGGCACGGTGTTTTGGTTGATGAACACCGAGTTGTCGAGGCTGGTGCCGGTGTTGGCGAGCTGGGCGACGACCGGCCATGAACGGCCGTAGAGTTCGATGGTGCCGTCGGTGGACACGTTGACGTTTGCGCCTGCAATCATCTGACCGTCTTCAAGGGGGCCTTCGAACTGGGAGGCGACCCATGGTTCGATGACGAAGTCAGTGTCCGGGTCGTAACCGATGATCTGCAGCTTTTCGGCACAGCAGGCGGCGGCCAGCGATGATATATAGGTCTGTTCGGTGGCTTGTGCGATGCCGTCGGCCTGCATGACCTCGTCGGCGATGTCTTTGGTGAAATAGAAAGTGCTGGGATTGCCGTTGGTGAGCAGCGCTTCGGCCTTCTGCACGGTGTTTTGCGGCACGACCATGAGGTCGGCGCCCAGGCGCTTTTCCATACTGGTCATGCCAGTGTTGAGGTTCATGGTCAGCATGGTGCCGCCGAAGAATGTCAGCGCGAGGATGGTGACGACGGCGAGCAGTGCGCCGGTGCGGAACGGCTTGCGTTTGAGGTTTTCAATCGGAAGGCCGCGCAATGCGATATGGGATGGCACGATGAATCCTTATGTTGCTTATAGTGCGGTTGCAATAAGCGAGGCCGGAGTCCAGCGTTCGGAATGGCTGGGCTCCGGCCGTCTGCTCGATCAGTTGCGCTTGGCGGCGCGAGAGTCGAGCCAGATGGCGATGGCCGCGAACACGATGGTGAGCACGCCGAGCACGATGAGCGTGGGCAGCATAACCATGCGACAGTGCATCATCGCGCCCTTGCAGATGCCGATCAGAAAGGTGGGTACGGCGAGTAGTAGCAGGGCGTCGGCTGCGGCGGCGATATTGAGGCCGATGCGAATCTGCGGGGCGACGAACAAAGCCACGACGCCGAACACGAGGATGACGACGCCGATGCCGGTGGCCGCCTGCTGCGAGTAGTGGCAGGCCCCCGGCATGTCATGGCCGGTGCAGGCGTGCGCAAAGGTCTGGGGCGCGATGGTGATCAGCGCGCCGAACAGAATATTGGGCACGGATGCAAACAGCTTGTTCTTCATAACTACTTTTTCCTCTCCCCTGTTCCCAGGGCTCGTAGGCACAACCTCCGCATTATGCCCACACTGTGATGAAGAACACAAGTCTTGTTTTTTGCGAATTTATTTGGTATATAACTCAGCCCCTCGTCAGAGGGGCCAATTTATCTACAACTTCTCAATCGGCGCTACGCGGAGCATGAGGCGTTTGACGCCGGCGGAGCCGAAGTCCACGGTGATTACCGAATTGCGGCCCTTGTCTTGTGCGTCGGTGACCTTGCCGAGACCGTACTGGTCGTGGCTGATCATGTCGCCCACGGCGAAGTCGGCGATATTCAGGCCATTGTCCTTGGTGAGCTTCGAGCTAGGCACGGCAGAGCCGGTCGAATCGGATTTCGGTGCGGTACGGCGCGTGGTGACCTTGCCGCCACGGGTGCCACCATATGAACCGGACGAAGAACCGGAACGGGAACGCGACCCGTAGGACGACCTCGAACCGGAGCCTGAAGAACCATAGGACGAACCCGAACGGGAGCGGGAACCATAGGAGGACGAGCCGGAGCGGGAACCATACGACGATGAACGGGAACCATACGACGAAGAGCCGGAACCCGAGCCATACGACGACCCATACCGCGACCGCGACCCATAGGACGAACCCGAACCGGACGAACCACGCGAGCCGAACGTCGACGACCCGCCAAACGCGGCGCCGCCGAAATCGTCATCATCCCAGCCGCCCAAATCGTCGGCGAATCCATCGGTCTCCCAGCTGGCGCGCATACGCTCCACGCCGGCTTCACGGCGTTTCCAATCAATCAGCGAATCCGGAATCTCGTCGAGGAACTGGCTGGGCATCATATCGGCGGCCTGGCCCCACTGGGAGCGGACGGCGGCGCGCGTGACATACAGTCGCTGCTTGGCGCGCGTGATGCCCACATAGGCGAGTCGGCGTTCCTCCTGCAGTTCAGTGGTGTCTTCCATCGAACGCGAATGCGGGAAGGTGCCCTGTTCCATGCCGGTCAGGAACACCACCGGGTATTCGAGGCCCTTGGCGGTGTGCAAGGTCATAAGCGTCACCTTGCCGGAGTCCTCCGCCTCGCCGGGTAGTTGGTCGGAGTCGGCCACAAGCGCGGTGGTCTCCAGGAATGCGGACAACGTGGCGTCAGGCGTGTTCTGTTCGAATTCGGCGGCAGTGGACTGCAGCTGGGAGAGGTTCTCCAGACGGGAGGCGTCCTGCGGGTCCACGGATTTCTCGAGTTCGGCCCTTAAGCCCGACTTCTCCAATACTTCGGCCACGATCTCGCTGGGCTTGGAGTCGTGCGCGCGCGTGAACTGCGAGAGCGCGCCCATCAGATCGCGGAATGCTCGTAGCGAGGTGGCGGTGCGTGTCGGCACCTCGATCTCATCCAAGTGCATGAGTGCGTAGAAGAAGCTGGTGCCATGCTCGCGCGCGTAGGCGAGCAGCACGCCTTCGGCGCGGTCGCCAAGCCCACGCTTGGGCACGTTGAGAATACGGCGTAGATTCACATCGTCGTCCGGATTGACGAGCGCCTGCAAATAGGCCAGCGCATCCTTGATTTCGCGACGTTCGTAGAACTTGGTGCCGCCGACGAGCTGATACGGCTGATTCGTGTTGATCAGCGCCTCTTCGAGCGAGCGGGATTGGGCGTTGGCGCGGTACATGATCGCCATGTCGGAGTAGGCGATGCCCGCTTCGGCGTGCAGGCGCGCGATTTCGGTGGCCACCCACTGGGCCTCCTGCTGGGCGTTGTCCGCCGCGTAGCCGACGATCGGCTCGCCCTTGCCGAGCGCGGTCCACAGTTTCTTGGGCTTGCGGCCCTCGTTGTTGCTGATCACCGCGTTGGCCGCATCCAGAATGGTCTGCGTCGAACGATAGTTCTGTTCGAGCATGATGGTCTTGGCGTTCGGGAAGTCCTGCTCGAAGTCCTGAATGTTGCGGATGTCGGCACCACGGAACGCGTAGATGGACTGGTCGGAATCGCCCACCACGGTGATCCAGGCGGGGCCGGACTTGCCGGCGTTAGGCGCGCCCGGGATGGCCTTCTCCCCCGTGTCCACGCCGGCCAGCTCGCGCACGAGCACGTACTGGGCGTGGTTGGTGTCCTGATACTCGTCGACCAGAATGTAACGGAAGCGGTGATGGTAGTACTCGGCGACGGCCGGGTCAGTGCGCAGCAACTCGACCGTGCGGCCGATCAGATCGTCGAAGTCGACGGCGTTGGCCAGGGCCAAGCGATGCTCGTATTCGGCGTAGATCACCGCGTAGATGGCTTCAAGGTCGCCCACCGTGCCGAACTGGTAGCCGCGCTGGCCAGGCGTGAAGTCGGGCGCGTGAACGGCGAGGTTTTCCTTCCAACCGGTCAGATTGTTCTTGAGGTCGGAGATATGGCCGAGAATCGAGCGTGGAGTGTAGCGCTTGATGTCGAGGTTGAATTCGGTGGCGATGATTTTGACGAGTCGCTCGGAGTCGGCGGAATCGTAGATGGAGAAGCCGGACTTGAGTCCGATGGACTTGCCGTCGCGCCTCAGAATGCGCACGCAGGCGGAGTGGAAGGTGGAGACCCACATGCGCTGGGCCACCGGGCCGATCAGCGAGCCGAGTCTTTCGCGCATTTCGGCGGCGGCCTTGTTGGTGAAGGTGATGGCTAGAATCTGGCTCGGCCATGCGCCGAACTGGCTCAAGATCCAGGCGATGCGGCGGGTCAGCACGCGGGTTTTGCCGGAGCCTGCACCGGCTCCGATCAGCAGCGCCTGACCGCGGTATTGCACGGCTTCCGCCTGCTGCGGGTTCAGGTCGCCCACGAGTTCCTGTGCGCTGCGTGCGATGACTTCCGGCTCGTCGTACACTGTTGCCTCCCTTTGAATCGCGACATTCATGTTTACCACATGCACGGGTCAGCGCAGGACAACGTACACTTACGAGTATCCATATCATTCACTGACATACAACAATGGGAGGTTCAATGCAGGAACTTGAGGAGCGAATCCAAAGCGAGGGAACGGTGAAGGCGGGTAATGTGCTCAAGGTGGACGCGTTTCTGAACCACCAGTGCGACGTACGCCTGTTCGACCGCATGGGTTCGGCATGGGCCGCTCATTTCGCCGGCAAGCACATCACCAAGATTCTGACCATCGAGGCGTCCGGCATCGGCATTGCGTGTGTGGCGGCCCAGCATTTCGGCAATGTGCCGGTGGTGTTCGCCAAGAAGGCGCAGTCCATCAACCTTGACGGCGACCAGTACACCACCACGGTCTATTCCTTCACCAAGCAGAAGGAGTTCCCGGTGATCGTGGCCAAGAAGTATCTGAACGCCGGCGACCATGTGCTGCTTATTGACGATTTTCTGGCCAACGGCAAGGCGTTGCGCGGTCTGATCGATCTGTGCGAAGCAGCCGGTGCCACGGTCGAGGGCATTGGCATCGCCGTGGAGAAGGGCTTCCAGGGCGGCGGTGACGCGCTGCGCGCTGAAGGCTACGATGTGGATTCGCTGGCCATCGTCGAGTCCATGAATCCCGAGACCGGCGAAATCACATTTAGGCACTGAGCACATTGGCTGCTCCCGCCGGCGGGAGCAACAGAGAGAAGAAGAGAATCATGTCAGAGAAGAAAACCAATCATTCCGTATCCTTTGAGGCGTTGTCTTCGCTGGACGCGCCAGTATCCTTCTGGAAGGGCATTCCGTTCGGCCTGCAGCATGTGATGGCCATGTTCGTGGCGAACCTCGCCCCGATCTTCATCGTCGCCTCGGCCGCGAAGATGACCCCGGCCCAATCGGCCACCATCATCCAGTCCGGCCTGCTGGTTGCGGGCCTGGGCACTTGCCTGCAACTGTACGGCGCGTGGCTCATCGGCTCGCGACTTCCGATGGTCACCGGCATCTCCTTCACCTACGTGGCGGCCGCCGTGGCGATCTGCGCGGACAAGGGCTATGGCGCGGTGGTCGGCGCGGTAATGGTCGGCGGTCTGCTGGAACTTGTGCTGGGTTTGACAGCCAAGTATTGGCGTCGGTTCGTGCCGCCCATCGTCTCCGCCATCGTGGTCACGTCGATCGGCTTCTCGCTGCTCAACGTGGGTGCCACGAGCTTCGGCGGCGGCAGCGGAGCCAAGGACTTCGGTTCCTGGCAGAACCTGACGCTCGGGCTTATATCTTTGGTTGCCTGCCTGGCGTTCCAGCTGTTGATGAAGGGCACGGCCAAGCAGCTGTCCGTGCTGTTCGGTCTGGTGGTCGGCTATGTGGCGGCTATCTGCATGGGCAAGGTCGATTTCTCCGGTTTCCAGAACCTCGCCATCGTGTCCGTGCCGCAGTTCATGCCGTTCAAGCCTGAGTTCGACTGGGGCTCGATCATCTCCATCGGCCTGCTCTACGTCGTCTCCTCGGTCGAGGTGCTGGGTGACACCGCCGCGCTGACCAAGGTGGGCCTGAACCGTACGCCCACCGAACGCGAGACCGCGGGCGCCATCGCCGGCGACGGCCTGATCTCCACCGTATCCGGCCTGTTCGGCTGTCTGCCGCTGACCTCGTTCGCACAGAACATCGGATTGGTGGCCATGACCAAGGTCGTCAACCGCAAGGTGATTCTCTCCGGCGGACTGATTCTGGTGCTGGCGAGCTTCGTGCCGGCCATCGCCGAGGTGTTCAACTCGCTGCCGCAGGCGGTGCTCGGCGGCTGCACGATCATGATGTTCGGCAACATCATTCTTTCGGGCTTCCAGATGATTGCCGAGGCGGGCTTCACGCAGCGCAACATCACGATTGCGGCGCTTTCGCTGACCATCGGCATCGGCTTCACCCAGGTGAGCGACATCTTCACGCAGTTCCCGGCACTGTTCCAACAAATCTTCGCCTCGAACTGCATCGCCGTGGCGTTCGTGGTGGCCGTGATCCTGAACACCGTGCTGCCCAGCGAGGAGCACTTCCTCTCTGCGCCCAAGGAGGCACCGGCCGCGGACGCCGAGTGATAACAACGCAACATATCAGCTGCGCATAATCACATGATGATGCCCTATCGTCTTGCAGGATGATAGGGCATCATTGATTTTGGGAGAGACTACAAGTTGAACCATGAGTTCGAGCCGGTGGCGTGTCGATCAATCGTCATCTTCCCATTCGAGGATGTCTCCGGGTTGGCAGTCGAGTGCCTTGCAGATGGCGTCCAACGTGGTGAAGCGGACGGCTTTGGCACGTCCGTTCTTCAGAATGGACACGTTGGCGGGAGTGATGCCAATTTGTTCGGCGAGCTCGCCGACGCCAATCTTGCGTTTGGCCATCATGACGTCGAGATTGATGCGAATCGTCATCTCAAATCACCTGCTCGAGTTCGCGCCCGAGCCGGACAAGGAGAACAGTTTCCATACGGCCACGAACGCCGCTTCGATGCAGAACAGGAACAGCACGCCCATAATGAGATATGGCCAGCGCATCGACGTCTGGCTCGGGTAGAGGCCGGCCAGCGCGCCGCTCAATCCCGGTACGGCGAATAGTTGGCCCCATAGGCAGGCCAGCCAGACCAGAATCACGATGGCTTTCAACGCGAGCAACACCCATCGGTTCATGTAGTTTTTCATAGCCCGGTCCTTTCAGGTGCCGACGTTTTTTTTGGCGACACCGCGAACATCGATATGACTATATCGAAAAACGATATACCTTGCAAGGCGTATTGCGTCAACCGGCATTGGTCGCTCGTATACATATAGGCTTCGGCAGACTGTCAGCAGACCGTCAGCTCAACGGAGCGAACGCCATATGAGCCACCCATTCGCGCACGAGCGTGATGACGGCTTCGGGTTGGTCGATGTGCGCGTTGTGACCGGCATTGTCCAGCGTCACGAAGGTGGCGTTGGGATAGTGCGGCAACAGGGCTTGCTGATCTTCGTATCCGACGATCTGGTCTTGCTTGCCGGTGACGATGAGCACCGGACCCGCATATGTGCCGAGCATTTCCTCGGGATTATCGGCCAGCCAATAGCGCTGATCCAGTCGTTCGCATGCCGCACGGTCGCACAACGCCACGCCGGGCAGGATGAACCGTTGGTAGCGTCGCCACGCGTCGAATGACTGGTTGACGCCCATGGTAATGAAATCGAACACCTGTTCCTGCGGCAAGGAGTGCGTCAGCTTGGGATTGGGCTGTGCAACCACATGTTCGGCCACATGCCGGCCGGCATGCTGCGGGTCCACGACCGGCGCGATCAATGCCATACCGGCCACTCGGCGAGGTTCGCGCGCCAATACTTCGCGGACAAGCGCACCGCCCATCGAGTTGCCGACCATGGCGAATGGAGCCGCTTTACCGACAAGACCGTCAATGGCCGTTTGCAGCCAATCCGCCATTTCCGGCAGCCCGCAGGCATGCTCGGGCAATGCCGGCGTACGGCCGAAACCGGGCAGATCCAGATATATACGGCGAATTGAATCATTGCCGTCAAACGCCTTGTCGAGCATCATCAGCGAACGATGGTCCACACCCATGCCATGCACGAACACGACGGGCAATCCATCATCATTGCCCTCAATCGCGCAGTACGGCTGCAATTGCGCCATGTGTTCCTCTCCTTCAACCCGGTACAAATCGCCTTTCACACAATAGCGGCAGCAGCTCCCTTGGTGTCGGAGCAATCCCGACCGCCATTCTCGGTTTCGAGGGGCTGATTTGCGCGGATGTCATGAAGCGTGAAGACTTGTCACAAAGTCGCGTGATGACGCAGCCGCCGTTCAGGTGGATATGCCACGCTGTCATGATGACGGCCGAGCCGGAACACGGCAAATCCCGCATGCTGCATAGGCCAGCCGGTCACGGTCAGCCATGACACCGAAATATTGGAGGCGCAATGGGACAACAGGTGCGGTACGGCAGACGCCGCTCCCATGGCGCGGGCGCGCTGATTGCAGCCGTCATACTTGTTGTTGCGGCGCTGATCGCGGCATGGACGCTGCTGCCACGGCTATTCACGCCTCGCGAGACCGCGCGCACGGCCGAGGAAGCATATTGCGCGGCGGTGTCGTCCGACGGAGCCCGCCGCACCTTGACGCCTGATCAGGCGCAGAACGCGGCGCTGATTGCGAACATCGCCGTCACGCGCGGACTGCCGGATCACGCGGCGACGGTGGCCATCGCCACGGCCATGCAGGAGTCGAGGCTGACGAATCTGGACTACGGCGACTTGGATTCGCTCGGCCTGTTCCAACAGCGGCCCAGCCAAGGCTGGGGCACGGCGGAGCAGGTGTCCGACATGACCTATGCGACAAACATCTTCTACGATCATCTGCTGCAGGTGCCGGATTGGGAGACGATTCCGGTGGAGGACGCCGCGCAGGAGGTGCAGCGCTCAGGCTACCCGGAACTATATGCCGCATGGGATGCGATGGCACGCGCTTGGGCCTCGGGGCTGACCGGTGAACGGTCGGCGGGCGTCACGTGCGCGTTGGAGCCAGCAACCTCCTCGGACGCGGACGGGTTGGTTGCCGCCATAGGAGGTACACTGCCGAATGTCAATGTCTCGGTTGTGCCCCCAAATGGCAAAACCGGCACGAACAACGGCGCTGCGACCAATACGGCCAGCACAACGTTGACGATCACGCTGCCGGACGGCCTGTCCGCCGACAACCGCACTCGACTTTGCTGGCAGACGGCAGGCTGGCTGGTCACGCATGCACGTCAATACGGCATTGACGCACTGCACGCGGACGGCATGGATTGGAACCGCAAAGCCGGCACATGGATCGGCACCGAAACCGCCGAGCAGACCATCACCTTCACGCTTGCGTGATGTGACCTATACCGCCGTTGCGACCACAAATCCGACTGGTTGGAGCCTACGCCGTCGATGCCGCCTGAGGCACGATACGGATATGTTTTTACTCGTTCGAATGAGCCCAATCCACGACGGCTTCGATGTTATTGCCATCCGGGTCCAGCACGAATGCGGAGTAATAGCCGGGATGGTACGGGCGCGGACCGGGAGCGCCGTTGTCTCGGCCGCCGGCGGCGAGCGCGGCTGCATGGAACGCCTGCACGGCTTGCTGACTGTCAGCCAAGAACGCGATGTGTGTGACCGGCGTGACCGGCGAAGCCTCCGCCTCCAGCCCTTCAATCGGTGACACGTAGAAATCGGAGTGCAGGGTTCCGTCATCCACGCCGAATCCGAGCGTAGGCTCATGATGCGCCTTGACGATATAGCCGAGCGGTGCGAGCGCCTGTTTGTAGAATGTGATGCTACGGTCGATGTCTTTCACGTGCAACGTCAGATGGTCCAGCATGGTCTTGGTCGCCCTCCCCTGGTTCTTGTATTCGATTGCTGCTTGCAGTGTAAGCCCGAACGTTTCCCACAGGGCCGCGCATGGCTATGATGAGAGCAATCGCACGTCGAGTTCGAGACAATATTCAAAACGAATCCAAGGCAATAAGGGGAATGACGATGACCAAGGCACTGATTGTGGTGGATGTGCAGCCGACGTTCTGTGAAAGCGGCGAACTGGGTGTCGCAGGCGGCAACGCGGTCGCCGAGCGGATTGCCGATTATGTGAACGCGCATCGCAGCGAGTACGCGTATATCGCAACCACGCAGGACTGGCATATCGAGCCGGGCGCGCACTGGTCGGCGGAGCCGGATTTCGTGGACACGTGGCCGAAGCATGGTGCGGCCGGCACGCTGAACGCCGAATTGCATCCGGCGATCAAGGCGCTGAATATCGAGCATCATTTCAAGAAGGGCCAGTATTCGGCGGCATATTCCGGTTTTGAGGGTATCGAGGACAATACCGACCGTATCCAGACCCGCGAGGAGGTCGAGGCCGAGCAATCCGCCGGCAAGACGCTGGCCAACGCGCTGAAGGCCGCCGGCGTGAGTCGCGTGGATGTGGTGGGCATCGCCGAATCGCATTGTGTCAAGGACACCGCGCTCGATGCCAAGAAGCTCGGCTTCGAGGTCACCGTGTTCGAGGATCTGACCGTGCCGGTCAGCGAGGAACTTGGTGTTGCGGCCCGCAAGCAGATGGCTGCGGGCGGCATCACATTGGCTGAGTCCCGCTGATCGGGCCGGATATACCCAGAGCGAAGCACACAGCCGTAGCATCAATCACGCGCAAGATTCCCACGCCACCCAACATAGCCCGCCCGCCTCGACCGGCCGATATCATCGGCGAACACGCGGAACCGAACCCTACATCGACGTTCGTTTCGTCTGGTTTGGCCCATGAATTCTGCATGAATTGGGGTGAACTGGCGGGGCTGGAGGCGAGCGGGCGGCGGATTATGGGGCACAATGGTGTCAAGGAGGCCGCCATGGTCGATGACTATACTGCCAAAATGACTGAGCTGATCGAACTCATGCGTCTGATCGGCAACGATACGCAGCAGTGCGAGGTCAAGGAATGCAAGCGCAAGATCTCCTCGACCATCACCGATACGCTGTCCGCGTTCTCCAACGGCTCCGGCGGCTGGATTATCCTTGGCCTGTCCGAAAAGAACGGGTTCACGCCGGTCGAGGGATTCGACGCGCGCGCCATGCAGGAGGCGCTGAGCCAGGCGTGCGAGAAGATGACGCCGGTGGTGCGGCCCGTAATCGTCACCTGCCCGTTCGAAGGCGCGAATCTGGTGTTCGCGCGCATCGACGAGATGCTGCCGCGCGACAAGCCCTGCTTCACCACCGCGCTCGGACCGCACGGCGGCTCGTTCATCCGCACCGGCGACGGCGACCGGCGCATGACCTCCTATGAGGTCGACCGGCTCATCGAGGAGCATCTGCAGCCCACATACGATCTGGATATCGTGCCCGACGCCACGACCGATGACCTCGACCCGCAGCTTGTTGCCGGACTGTTGGCACGCGTGCGCGAACAGCATCCGCGCGTGTTCGCCGACCGAGACGGCATCGATGTGCTGCTGGATCTGCAGGTGTTGCGCCATGATGATTCCGACGAGTCGGAGGTCGGCGGAATACTGCGCCCCACCTTGGCCGGACTGCTGGCGTTGGGCCGCTATCCGCAGAAGTTCTATCCGCGGCTCGGCATTTCGATTGCCGTGTTTCCGGGGACGAGCCGGGACGATGTGTTCCGGGGCGACGAGCGATTGGTCGCCTCGAAGTCGGTGGTCGGTTCGATTCCGGTGATGATCGACGATGCGGTCGACTCGTTGATGCGTTGGATTGGCGCGAAGAAGCCCGACTATCCGCCGCTCGTGTTGCGCGAGGCGATTGCGAACGCGCTCACCCACCGTGATTATTCGCCCGATGCGCGCGGCACGCAGGTGCATATCAGCGTGTTCACCGATCGCATCGAGATCACCAATCCGGGTGGCCTGTACGGCATGGTGACACATGATGTGCTGGCGAGCCCTCATCCGGTGACGGGCGCGCCGTTCGTCTCCACCCGAAACCAGTTCCTGTTCACGCTGCTGGAGTCCACGCCGTATCCGGGCGGCGGGTTTGTGAACCCGGAAGGCGGCGACGGCTACCAGCGCATCGCCGCCGCGTTGCGCGAGGCCGGCATCGAGCCGGCGACCACGCGCAACGACATCAACACGTTCACGATGACCATCACCAAGCAGCGCACGATGGCGAACAGTTCGCCGGGCGACGTGGTCAAGGCGATTATGACCGTACTGGAGCGGCATTCGGCGATGAGCGTCAAGGAGATCATGCGCGAACTGCAGTTGACTCCGCTGGCCGCCACGTCCGGCATGCGCGAGCTGATGAAGGAAGGGCGGGTCGCCCGAGTCAAGTTCGCCGACGACCCGGCACAGCGGTATCGGTTGAAAGGCTGATTTCTCACTCGGCCAGCTGCGTGGTGGCGGGCGCGGCCAGGGCGGGGCGGGAGCGGCGGAACCGGCCGGCGGCCAGGCCGATGCAGATGAACATCACGCCGAACAGTGCGACCAATCCCAGCGAGCCGGCCCAGCCGGCGACGCTTATGCCGGTTTCCTCCGCCGTGCCGGAGCCGAGCGCGTTGTCGATCGCGGTGCAATACCACCAGCCGGGCAGGAACTTGGCTATGGTCACCATCACGCCGGGCATCATGTCAACCGGCAATGCGACGCCCGACGTGAACATGATGAGCAGGCCGAAGATGTTGGCGAACCCGTTGGCCGCCTCTTCCGAGAGCCCGAACTCGCTGAGCATGAATCCGCAGGCGACGGTCATCAGCGCGTACACGCAGGTCGCGCCGAACGTCATCAGCACTCCCCCGACGCTCAGGTGCAACGGATCGAGCCCCGCCGCCATCATCAGACCGATTGACAGCACCAAATAGCCGACGCATACGACGAGCGCGAATCCGCCCAACGTCAGCAACCGCTGGAGTCCCATCAGGACCATGCGTCGGGGCGAGGCGGTGAGACGCCGCCGCACCTCGCCGGTGGTGAACGCGCCCAGGATCATCGATCCGCAGATGGTCATCGCCAGGGACAGCGGGTACAGCGCGGTTTTCATGGTGCCGCCGAATCCGCTGACCGCCGTATCCGCAGCGCTTGCCGACTCCTCGGTCGGCGTATCGACCACGGCGATCTGATGGTTCACGTCTGTATCGCTGGCCGATTCGGCGGCCATTTTGGCGGCCTGGGACAGATCCTTGATATCCGGCTTGTCGACTTGCCCTTCCGGCAGCGAGTCCAGCATGTCTTGGTCCAGACTCGCGCCATCAAAACCGGCGGCCCCTCCTGTAGCGTTCATCATGCCGGCGAGCGCCGCCTGGTCGACCGTCGTCTGCGCGCCGATCAGTGCGGTGCGGGTGAGCGAGAGGAACCCGCCGACGTTCATCCGCGCCATCGACCCGGAGCCGGATGCGTAGCTGGTAACCGTGTCCACGTTCGGCGGATTGTCGCCGTCCGCCGCCGCGGCGACATAATCGTCAGCGAATCCGTCGGGAATGATGACGATCAGGTCCACCCAGTTCGAGGCGACGGCCTGTTGCAGCGTTTCGCTGGTGTCGTCGAGGTCCACCAGTTCGCTGGAATCGCGCAGGTAGGCGCGCATCGACGTGGCGATATCACCCCGGTCGGAGTCGCGGTCGATGATGGCGACGCGCGTCTTGGTCGATTCGAACACCGCGGACATGGAGCCGGATGCGGAGGTCAGCATCGCCCAGCTGATGGACATCATCAGGATGCCTATGAATACGAGGTAGATCATCAGGTAGACCCGGTGCGCGAACAGCACGCGCAGCGTGGCTTTACAGGTGTTCATAACGTTGCCTCCTCAGCATTGCGATGCCGGCCAAGAGGAATACCGCGCTCATCGCCAGCAGAATGATGCAGGTGGTGATGAACGGCCGGTAGCTGTCGTAGTACAGGATGTCGTAGAACAGGTTCGTCACCTGCTGTGCGGGGTTGATGGTGCCGAGGATGGGCGCGTTGCGTGCTATCCAGTCACTGATCTGCATGGCGAAGCCGCCGTACAGTCCGGTGAACAGCGACAATATGCAGGCGATTCCGCTCGACAAACCGTATTTCGTGTCGTAGGAAAGCTTCGGTACCGCGCCGAGCAGGGTGCCTGCTGAGCTGGTCATGAACGAGGCGATGATGACCGCAAGGATCGCCGCCGGTTCGCGTCCGCCGAGCGAGACGTTGCAGGCGAGCCGGATATAGGCCAATGCGATGGACAGGGCGACCGACGAGCACAGCCAGCAGGAGAGGAAGCCCGCGACGAGCTGTTTGGCCCGGCTCAGCGGCGCTACGGTCCGCCGTATGCCCAGCGCGGACAGGTTCGCCTGTGCGGCGGCGACTGTGCTGATGGAGTATCCCATGGCCATCATGCAGGACATGGCCAGCAGCGCGTAATAGTATCGGGCGATCGCGTCAGGCTGGAAATGCGTGAGCGTCGTCTCATGGGTCATGTCGACGTTCTGCCCGACGCTGTTCCAGAAGTTCCGGCTGAGCGCGGCCTGTGGATTGTCGGCGATGGTCTGCCGGGTAACGGCGTCGGTGCGGTTGTACAGGTCGATGACGCCGCGCAGGGCCGCGAGGCTAATGTCCAGTCCGCTGTTTTGCGTGGAGTCCTTGGCTGTGACGGCGGTTTCCCGGCTCACGGTCATCGCCAATCGGCCGTTATTGTCGGCGGTCAGATAGCCGTTGGCAGTGCCGTCGGCGAGCCGTTGTTCGGCCTCCTTCACGGTGTCGACTGTGGTGATGGTCAGCAGCTTTTGGTCGATTTCGGCGTAGGTCGTGTCGTCTGAGGCCGATTCCGTTTCCCCGGCCAGCGCGTCTACGAAGGTGCGGGCACCGTCCGCCTGCTGCCAACGGGTGTCTTCGATGACGGCCATCGGCACCGGCTTGAGTTCGTATGCTTCGGCCAGCCCGCCGAACAGTCCGTTGAACATGGTCGCCAGCACAATCGGGAACACGGTCATCCAGAACAACGCCGACCGGTTACGCAAGTTCGCTTTCAATGCGACCAGAAATGTGGTCCACATGATGTCTCCTTACTCAGGAACTCCCCTCAGTCACCTTTGGTGACAGCTCCCCTCGGAGAGGGGAGCCAAGTTATTTGCTTGCCGACTGAGGGGAGCATGGTCAGTCCCTCAGTGCTTTGCCGGTGAGTTCGAGGAACACGTCGTTGAGGGTGGGCGGGCGACTGGTCAGGTGGCCGATGTTGGCGCCGGAGCGTTTCACCGCGTCGAGCACGTCGGTCAGGTTGTGTTCGCCGCGACGGCATCGCACGTCGAGTTCCTTGCCGTCGTAGGTGGCTTCGATCACGCACGGCAGCGCACGGACCTCGGCCATCGCCGAATCCGCCAGATCGAGCGTTTCGATGGTGATGCGCTCGCCCGTGTCGATCATGTTCTTGAGCTCGTCGGCGGTTCCGAGCGCCAGGTGCCGGCCGTGGTCCATGATGAGGATGCGGTCGCAGATCTGTTCGACCTCCTCCATGTAGTGGCTGGTGTAGATCACCGTGGCGCCGGCCTGGTTGAGCCGCTGGATGCCTTCCAGAATCGAATTGCGGCTTTGCGGGTCGACGGCGACCGTGGGTTCGTCGAAGAAGATCAGGTTAGGCTTGTGCGCGATGCCGCAGGCGATGTTCAGGCGTCGCAGCAGACCGCCGGACAGTTTGCCGGGCCGGAACTTGCGGAAGTCCTGGAGTCCGACGAATTCGATGGACTCCTCGACCAGCGGCGCGCGGTCGGTTTTCTTCGGCACGTACAGCGAGCAGAAGTAGTCGATGTTTTCGGTGACGGTCAGTTCGTTGAACACGGCCACGTTCTGCGGCACGATGCCGATACGACGTTTCAGCGCGTAGGAGGTCGGCGTCATCGGCTGGCCGAACACGCGAATCGTGCCCGAATCGTAGGTGAGCAGCGCGAGGATGCAGTTGATCGCGGTGGTTTTGCCGGACCCGTTCGGTCCAAGCAGCCCGAAAATCTCGCCCTGGTTCACGTCAAGGTCAAAATAGTCGAGCGCCACCATGTCGCCGTAGCGTTTGACCAGTTGGCTGACGTGCACGGCCAGAGCCGGGTTGGTTGTCGAGTCGTGTTCGGAAGCTCTGTTGTCGGTTGTCATAGTCACTCCCTTCCTTGGCGATTCCATCATCCCAAGAAGGGGCCGGACGCCGCCACAGGCAAACGTCACGACTTGGCCGTACAGGCGTGACATTTGTCATTACAGTCCTTCGGCGTCGGTCTGCATGGCCTTGTACACCTTATCGACCGGCATCAGGCTGATCTCGTCCATCGAATAGTTGGACGCCCTGTGGCTTTGCGTAATCATCGGTATCACCCCTTTACGGTTGTGTCGACGACATCCGACGCTTGTGCCTCATCTATTCGGGAAGTGTAAGCCCGTTGTCTTGGACCGTCATGCGGGTAATTCCGCACGCCCGTCAAGTTCGTCGTGTTCCGCACACCGCTAGACTGGTGGTGGAAGAGCGTCGAGCCGGGGAGGTGCCATGCGCGTGTTGGCCGAGATGGGCTTGCTACTCGTGTTGGGCCTGGTTGTCGGGCTACGGTCCGATGGCGTGTTCATCGCCGGCCTGCTGTTGGCCGTTTCCGTCGCCGGATTGGTGGAATGGCTGCGTCCCGCGCAATGGTCTTGGGTCTTGTGTACGGCGTATCTCGTCATCGCCGTGGCGGTGCCTTCATGGTGCGCGTTCATGCCGCTCATCGCCTACGATACTGCACGGCTGCCGGCCCTCGCCTCGACCGGAGCCCGGGCTGGGGCACGGACTGCGGCAAGTGGCCGCTCCCCCAGTGTCTCGCGGACCGCGGCCTCTCGCCGTTCCCTTGCCGATGCAATGCGTTCGGCCCCGTGGCTTTCGGCCGCCGCGCGCTGGATATGGGTGTTGCCGCTGATCGCGCTCTGGTTCGCCCGTGGCACCGACCGTCTCCAGACGCTGGTGATGACGCTGGTCGCCCTGCTTGGATTCGTTCTGGGCCGGGCCCGCGCCTCCTCGGACGAGGCGCGGCGCGCGTTGCTGCACGCGCAGGACAGGGCGCGCGAATCCTCGCGGGCCACTCGTTCGCGCATCGCCGACATCGATGAGGAACGCGCCCAGTCGATTCGCATGGCGACCCTCGGCGAGCGCACGCGTATCGCCCGGGAGATCCACGACAATGTGGGCCATCTGCTGACCCGCGCGATCATGCAGGCGCAGGCCGGCAAAACGGTGGCCAAGGCGACGAACGATACGGTCGCTGCGCAAGGGTTCGCCACGTTGGGTGCGACGTTGGATGATGCGATGACGATGGTGCGCCGTTCGGTGCATGATCTTGAGGATGATGGCACTGATTTCGCCGCGCAGATCGATGATGCCGTCACGTCGTTCGACGGCATCTCCCCCGGTTTCGCCGTGACGCTGGCCAACGATATCGCCAAGGCGCCTGCGCCGGTCTCGCGCTGTTTCGCGACCGTGATTCGCGAGGCATTGTCGAACGTGGTGCATCACAGCGCGGCGCGCGAGGCGAGCGTGACGTTGCGTGACTTCCCCGCGTTCTGGCAGTTGGTCATTCAGGATCCGGGGCCGGCCGTGTCCGAGTCCGATGGGTCCCGGACGGCCGCTGCCCGCCCGCGTGCGATGCGCGCCACGCACGTCGGCTCGCGACTCGCCGCCGACGGCGTTGCCGATATGCGTGGTTCGGCCGATGAGCTGATGCGCGGCATGGGTTTGGCGGATATCGAATCGCGCGTGCGCGCCCTTGGCGGCACCGCGGTCTGCGGGCCGTATGAGGACGGCTGGCGTGTGTTCGTATCCGTGCCGAAGAAGCGTTGGACCATGGAATCGAGGGATTGATGAGAATCGCAATCGTGGATGATGATCCGATCGTCTGCCAGTCGTTGGAGACGATTCTGACGGCCACCGGCACGGCCGAGGTGCTATGGATGGCAAATGACGGAGACGCCGCCGTGCGCCGTTATTTCGAGACACCGGCGAGCCGACCGGACGTGCTGCTGATCGATATTCAGATGCCCGGCACCAGCGGTTTGGATGCCGCGCGCGAGATTCTGGCCACGGACCCGGCCGCGCGCATACTGTTCCTGACCACGTTTGCGGACCAGTCGTATATCGCGCAGGCGATGGGACTTGGCGCCAAGGGCTATCTCATCAAACAGGATGTGGCGGCGGTCGGGCCCGCGCTGCAGGCGGTGATGGCCGGTCAGGTGGTGCTCGGCGCGGAAGTGCTCGGCAAGCTCACCGAACGAACTCCGGATCCTGCCGATTCCGACGATTCCAGAGATACCGCCGATTCCATCGAGGGCCTGCTTGGCGAGCGCGAACGTGAGATCACCGCGCTGGTCGCCGAGGGCCTCGATAACCGCGACATCGCCGCCAGACTGTTCCTGAGCGAAGGCACGGTCCGCAATCGCATCAGCGCGATACTGGACAAGCTCGGCCTGACCAATCGCACCCAACTCGCCATCCTCTGGCTCAACGCCCATAGGTGAGGGGGCTTTTGGTCAAGTAGGCCTCTCCCTCCGACATCGCTTCGCGATGCCACCTCGAACGCGATTCAGGACAGCTTGCAGCTGACCTCTTATTCGCTCGTTGTCACTCACCCCCGCCTAAAAACGCCTCCGGCGTTTTCTTCACGGCTCGGCTCATCAGAGGGAGGTTGTGAAAAACCAACCTCAGCTGTTTTTCATGACGATACTGTCGATGGTGTTGGCCACGCGCTCGCAGTCGTCGGAGCACTGTTCGAGGTGACGGTAGACGTCATGCCAGGCGAACACCTGCAGCGGATCGGTGCAGGTGGTGTGCAGCGTGCGCATCGACTCGATGAACAGGTGGTCGGCGTCCGTTTCGATCGTGTTGATGGCGAACACCAGTTCGCGCAACGTCTTGGAATGCCGGAATCGCGGCAGTTCGTTGACCAGCTCGCAGATGCTTTCCGTGGCGCGCACCACCATATCCGACATCTGGACCGCGTCGTCGCGCATGTCGGTCACGTTGTCGTAGTACATGCGGTTGAGCACGCCTTCGATGCTGTCGGTCACGTCGTCGAGCACGTGGCCGAGCTCGTCGATGTCCTCGCGGTCGAACGGCGTGATGAACGCGGTCACCAGTTCGTCCATCATGTCGTGGCGCACCTCGTCCGCTGACTTCTCAATCGCGTGCATGCTGTCCATGCGTTCGCGCAGCTGGCCCGGATTGAAGTCGTGCATGACCTCGGACAGCAGCTTCGCGGCCTGGCATGCGTAGTCCGCGCTGCGGCGGAATCCGTCGAAGTAGAACGTGTCTTTTTGTCTCGCCATGATGGGTGGATTCCTTTCTAGAACACGACCATGAACAGTTTGGCCATTACGAAGCTGATGAGACCGCAACCAGGGAAGGTGAACACCCAGGTGAGCATCATGTCGCGCACCACGCCGAAGTTGATGGCGGAGAGGCGGCGTACCGCGCCCACGCCCATGATGGCGCTGGTCTTGGTGTGCGTGGTGGAGACGGGGATGCCGAGCACGGTCATGACGAGCAGGCACAGCGCGCTTGACAGATCGGCCGAGAAGCCTTGGTATTTCTCGAGTTTCACCATGTCCTGGCCCACGGATTTGATGATGCGTTCACCGCCGACGGACGTGCCCACGCCCATGATGGTGCTGCACAGAATCATGAGCCAGATCGGAATCATCACACCGGTCACGCTGGGTTGGCCATTGCAGAACGCCATGCCGAGGAACAGCACGCCGATGAACTTCTGGCCGTCCTGCGCGCCGTGCATGAAGCTCATGGCCGCCGCGCCCACGATCTGCGCGTAGGTGAAGAACCCGTTGGTGCGGCGGCGGTCCATGCCAGCGCAAATCAGGGTCACGGCCTTGCATACCAACCAGCCGACGGCGAAGCCGAACAGGAGGCTTGCGACCAGACCGTAGAGCACCTTGACCCATTCTCCCATGTTGATGCCGCCGATGCCGCCTTGGATGGCGATGGCCGCTCCGGACAGGCCGGCGATCAGGCTGTGGCTTTCGGAGGTGGGTATGCCGAGCAGCGAGGCGCCCACGCTGTATACGACGATGGAGAACAGCGCCGCGCATAGGGCGATGAGCGCCGCGTTCGTGTCGCCGCCGAAATCGACCATGTTGCTGATGGTGGAGGCCACGGAGGCGTTGAGCTGCGTCATGATGAAGACGCCGAGGAAGTTGAAGATGGCCGCCATGATGACGGCGGAGCGTACGCGCATGCATCGTGTGGTCACGCAGGTGGCGATGGCGTTGGGTGCGTCGGTCCAGCCGTTGACGAAGATGACTCCCAGCGTCAGCAACGTTGTGACGGTCAGAGCCGGGTTGGAAAGCACTTGTTGGAGGAAATGCGCCAGTGAGACGTCCAAGGGGAATTAACACCTTCTTCTTCGGGGGCGGAAGCCGTCACACTGATTGTAACGGAAGAATGGCTACGTAGTTCCCATGGCGCGCGGGTTTTATGGTGTTGTTATGCTATTGCGGCCTGTCAGCAGCAACAACTGGTATTGGGGTGGAGACGGTCGTATTCCTCGCGGGCGCGAATGAATTCGACCTCGCTCATCGGTGTTTCGCCGGGATGCTCGGCCGCGAAATGCTCAAGATAATGGTCGTAGCGGGCCTCGCCGCTGATCTCACGCAGATACCAGACGATGCCGTGCCATACGGCAACGAGTTTGCCGAGCATTTTGTCTCCTTTCGCTGATTATTGGCTCCCCTTGAAAAAAGGGGAGCCAATGACGCACTACGCTGCAACCTGCCCGTTCCGCACAAGCTCATGCAGCTTGGCGCTGTATTCGCGCTGCACCTTCTTCTCAAGCGCGGTGGCGACCAGGCTGGAGGGCGCGAACCACTGGGATTCCACGAACGGCTCCTCGGACGTCGTTTCGGCACCGTACTTGCCAGCGGCGAACGTGCGCGCCACGACCACGATGCCGACTACCACGAAGACGCCCATCATGACCAGGAAGAACACGGAGAGCACGCCGTCCAGATACGCGTTGGACAGCGCGGCCTTGGCGTTGGTCAGCGCCTCGCCGGTCAGCTCGCCGGAGTCGATCTGCGCCTGATACTTGGAGGCGGTGGTGAAGTAGCTCAGCGGCCCGAAGATCTTCTGGAAGTCGGCGGTGAAGGTCACGGCGATGTCCCACACGAGCGGTACCACCGGTATCCACAGGTGCTTCCAGTAGCCCATCTTGGCCACACACACGGTGATCAGCACGAAGCAGGCGGCGGCGAGCAGCTGGTTGGAGATGCCGAAGATAGGCACCATCGCGTTGATGCCGCCGTTCGCGTCGGACACGCCCATCCACAGCAGTCCGCCCCACAGCGCGGTGGCGATCAGCGTGGTGATGATGTTGCCGGGCTTCCAGGTCGGGTCGGCGAACTTCTTGAGCTTGCGCACGTTGCCGAGCATTTCGCCGATCTGGTAGCGGGCCACGCGGGTGCCGTTGTCCACGGTGGTCAGGATGAACAGGGCTTCGAACATGATGGCGAAGTGGTACCAGAAGGCCATCGAGTCGTGGCCGCCCAGGTAGGACTTGAGGAAGTTGGCCATGCCCATGGCGAACGTGGTGGCGCCACCGGTGCGGGAGACGATGGAGGTCTCGCCGATGTCGGCGGCGGCCTGCTCAAGCGCCGCGGCGCCTTCGTAGGTCTTGGCCGCGCCGTTCTCGTCCACGGAATCCCAGGTGACCTGCATCTGGTTGCCTTCGATGTCGGAGACCTTCATCGACTCCACGGCCTTGACGGCGGCATCGGCCTGTTCGCCCGGCGTGGAGGTGGCGGAGATGCTCACGCCGGATGCGGCGGTGATCTGTGCGGCGGACATGTTGGTGGAGAAGTACACGCCCTGCGAGATGGTGATCGCGGCGATCAGCGCGATGACGGCGGTGAACGATTCGACGAGCATCGAACCGTAGCCGATCATGCGAATCTGGTTCTCCTTCTCCACGGCCTTCGGGGTCAGGCCGGAGCTCACCGCGCCGTGGAAGCCGGAGAGGGCGCCGCAGGCGATGGTGATGAACAGGAACGGGAATAGGTTGCCGGAGAAGGTCGGGCCGGTGGAGGTGGAGGCCAGTTCGGTCAGACCCGGCACCTTGACGGACGGGTTGGCGATGATGATGCCGATGACGAGCAGCACGAGCGTGCCGATCTTCATCAGCGTGGACAGGTAGTCGCGCGGGGTGACGAGCAGCCAGTGCGGCAGCGCGGCGGCGGCGAACGAGTAGATCACCAGGGCGATGACGAGCTGCTTGGCGTCCAGTGTGAACACGGCGGCCACGGCCGGGATAGAGGCGATCCATCCGCCGGCGACGATGTCGAGCACGAGCAGCACGAAACCGAGCAGCGTGGTCTCAATGACACGGCCGGGGCGCAGGAAACGCTGGTAGCAGCCCATGATCAGGGCGATCGGGATGGTCATACCGATGGAGAACACGGCCCACGGCGAGGCGGCCATGGCCTTGATGGCCACGAGCGCCAGGAATGCCATGGCGATGGCGGTCATCACCACGAGGAAGATGGATAGGATCATACCGCCGAACTTACCCATTTCATCAGTGGCCATCTGGCCCAGAGAGCGACCGCGGCGCTTGGCGGAGATCCACAGCACCAGCATGTCCTGCACGGCGCCGGCGAAAATCACGCCGAGGATGATCCACAGAGTGGAGGGCAGGTAGCCCATCTGCGCGGCCAGGATCGGGCCGACGAGCGGTCCGGCGCCGGAGATGCCGGCAAAGTGCTGGCCGAAGAGCACGCGGCGGTCGGTGCGTTCGAAGTTCGCGCCGTCATGCACGCGCTCGGCCGGGGTGGCGTTCGCGTCGTCGGTGCGCATGATCTTGATCTGGATGTAATAGGCATAGAAGCGGTAGGCGATGGCGTAGGAGCTCAGCGCCACGACCAGGAACCAGATGGCGGAGATCCGCTCACCGCGCGAGACGGCCAGAATCGCCCATCCGCAGGCACATACGATGGCGATGGCGGCCCACAGCAGGGCCTTCTTCCATGTCCATACCATTTTGGGACGCACGCCTACGGGCAGTCCCTTCGAATTGCGAATCACACGTTCGGCTTCGTCCGGCGTGTAATCGTCCTTGAATTCCAACTTGCCAGGTGCCGGGGCCTGGGCTGCGGCGGTGGTCATAATAACCCTCTGTTCCTCTTCAATAACCTTTGCGGGAAAGGTTCTCTTCATTGCGACCCTTTTGGGGTATCTCTCGTCTGCTTATGGCACTGGTTGGAAGCGTAGCCACGGCATGTCGCGCCTCAGGAAAATGTCCCAATATGTGAGCTTGGCCACATGTTCACGGACTGCGTTTCATGCCGATTACCCGGGATTCGCACCGCGATGTGCGAAAATGGACACGGTGTCAATCAGGAGGTGCACAGTGGTTGTAAGCATGGATTCGAGCCGCACAATGCCCGATTGGGTGAAGTACGGGGTGTTCTGGCACGTGTATCCGCTGGGCTTCTGCGGTGCCGATATCAGGCCCGCCGGCCCGCGCCAGTTCCATGGCCGCGGCCTTGACGCGATAATTCCCTGGCTGGAGTACGTGCGCGATCTAGGCGCGTCCGGCCTGCTGCTGGGTCCGGTGTTCGAGTCGGCGACGCATGGATACGACACGCTCGACCATATGCATATCGATGTGCGATTGGGCGGGGATGCCGCGTTCGATCAGCTTGTCGCGGCCTGCCGGGACATGGGATTGCAGGTGATGCTGGATGGCGTGTTCAATCACGTGAGCCGCAATCATCCGGCCGTTCAGGCGGCGCTTGACGAGACCGCCGGACGCTTGAATCCGGCCGACAACCCGTGGCATGGTCTGGTCCGCGCGCATGTCGGTGATAATGGCGAACCCGCTTTGGATGTGTTCGAGGGGCACGGGGATCTGGTGGCGCTGGACCATTCGGCTGACGAGACCGTTGACTATGTGGTCCATGTGATGAGCCATTGGCTGGATCGCGGAGCCGCCGGCTGGCGCCTCGACGCCGCGTATGCCGTGCCGAGCCCGTTCTGGGCGCGCGTGTTGCCGCAGGTCAAAGCCGCACACCCGTATTCGTGGATTTTCGGCGAGGTGATCCATGGCGATTACCCGCGCATCATCGAGGAATCCACAATGGATTCGATCACGCAATACGAGCTATGGAAGTCGATCCAGCATGCGCTGGAGACGGAGAACTTCTTCGAGCTGGATTGGAACTTGAAGCGGCACAACGCGTTCCTGGATTCCTTCGTGCCGCAGACGTTCATCGGCAACCATGACGTGACGCGTATCGCATCGCAGATTGGCCCGGCCAAGGCGGCGTTGGCATTGGCGGTGCTCATGACGGTCGGCGGCGTGCCAAGCATCTATTACGGCGACGAACAGGGCTATGTGGGCGTCAAGCAGGAGCGTTTCGGCGGCGATGACGACGTACGTCCGAAGTTCCCCGGCTCCCCTGCCGAACTGTCCACGCTGGGAGAGCCGACATACCGGCTGCATCAGGCGCTGATCGCGCTGCGCCGTCGCAACCCATGGCTGCTGGATGCGCGTACCGAGGCCGTGAAGCTGGAAAACAAGCACTTCGTCTATCGTTCGACGAGCGCCGACGCCCAGCATTCCCTGACCGTGGACCTCAACATCGAGCAATCCCCCACTTTCACCATCCGCAACGCCGATGGCAGTACAGCGTATCAATGGTGAGCTCCCTCATCAGAGGGAGCTAACTCATTCACCTCTGAATGCCTCGGATCAGCAGGTCGAGCAGGTAACCGTACGACCGGTCGACCCGCTCGCGGCCGCGTGTGCGGGGTTGTGCGGAACGCAGTTCGAATTGGATGAACCCGTGTATGGACACCCAGATGGAGGATGCGATTAGATGGGGGTCATCGCCGCGGAATACAGATGCTGCCTGGCCGTATCGAATGATCTGCGTGATGGCGTCCAGGCAGTGCTGGGCCGAGTCCGACGCCTGCCCCATCCAGACCAGCGCGTAAATGCCGGGGGCGTCCAGCGCGTGTTCACGGTAGATTATGCCCGCCCTGCGCAGGCGCAGCACGGGGTCGGATTCGTCAATGGCGATGAGCTGTTCGCGCAGATCGGTGAAGTATGTGTCGATGAGCGCATCGCACACCGCCTGCTTGCCGCCGATGTGCTGGTAGATGCTGGTGGGCGACACATCGGCCTGTGCGGACAGCGCACGGATGGTCAGACCATCCACACCGTCCCGTTCCACGATCCGCCTTGCCGCGTCAAGGATTCTCCCGTGGATTTCAAGGGTGGGCGTGCGTTTGGATCGGGGCTGCGATTGCGTCATATCCGTTATTCTAGGGTGCGTACAGGCCATTACCGCCGTTTCGGCATGGCCACGATCACAACGACTGCGGCGATAAGTGCAATCGTCATGGCCGCTGGGCAGGCGAACAGGCATCCGCATCGCAAACACCGGCCTATAACACAATCAGGCCCGACGACCATCAAAGGTCGTCGGGCCTGATTCATACGCGCTGTCGGACTAACGGCGTCCAGACTTCATACGGAATGGCGCATTGTGGCGATTCTTCTTGGAATGACGGCGGTTCGGGCCTTCCGTGTTGCCGTATTTGGCGATCATGCGGCGTTCGTGACGCTTGGCACCTTCTGAACGCTCGTCGCGTACGATGCGGTTCTCGTTCTTGCGATGGATGCGCTTGCCGCCTTCGCCCTGACGGGTGTTGCGCATGGACTGTCTGCGGCCGTCATGGGAGCGCTCGTCATAGGAGAAGCCGTAATCCTCGTGGCTGCGTTCATTGCGGCGAGGCTTGCGCGGACGCTCGAAATCGCGGGAATCGGACCGTTCGAAATCACGGCCCGCATTGTGCCTGCGGCTGCCGAAATCATCGTTGCGACCGTATCCGGCCCTGTCGCGCTTATCGAACTTGTCGCCCTTGCCGTACCGATCATTGCGACGGTTCTTGCCGTGCTGGTCGCGGCCATTGTCCTGACGCTCGTCGTACCGGTTCTTGCCGTATCCGTCGCGACGGTCGCCCTTGCGGCGCTCCTCGCGGCGGTCATCGCCATGCTCGAACAGATAGTCGCGGCGCTCGGCCTCGGGGTTGCTCATGCCTGCACGGCGTTCCGCACGGTTGCGGTTCTTCTTCACGGCCTTCTTGCTGGCCTTGTCGCCGTGCTTGCGCTGCGGCTCGCCTTCGGCAACAAACTCGCCGCCTGCGTTCTCGTGCTGGAACTCGGTCTCGACAACGTTCTGCTCGTCACGGTTGCGATTGCGATTGTGCTTGCGCTTGCCGCCGCGGCCGGACTCGTCGCCCGCCGCGTTCTTGGCGCCCCTGTTCTTGCCCTTGCGCGGGTTGCCCACGGGCTGCGACTTGTCGAGGCTCCAACCATCTACGCGCTCGGCGCGGTCGCCCACAAGCTCAAGCACTTCGGGCGAATCGTGGGTCACTTCGATCATCTTGGTCTTGATGCCGGCCTGGTTCAGCAAGCGGCGCGTCTCGCGGCGCTGCTCGGGCAGCACGAGGGTGACCACGTCGCCCGCCTTGCCGGCGCGGGCGGTACGACCGGAGCGGTGCACAAAGGACTTCGGGTCGGCCGGCGGCTCGACCTGCACCACGAGCTCCACGCCGCCGACGTCTATGCCACGGGCGGCCACGTCGGTGGCCACCATGACACGCACATCGCCGGAATCGAACGCAGCGAGGTTGCGATCGCGCTGGTTCTGGTTCAGGTTGCCGTGCAGCTCGGCGGCCGGAATGCCGTTCTGCGTCAGGTTCTTGGCGAGCTTCTTGGCCTGGAACTTGGTGCGGGTGAACAGGATGCGGCGGCCTTCGCCCGAGGCGAGCATGCGCACGAGTTCGTGCTTGTCGCCGCGCGTGGTTTCGAACACGTGGTGGGTCATCAGGTCGGGTTCGGTGGTGGCCGAATCGACCTCGTGCACCTTGGGATCGTGCAGGAAGGTGTTCACCACTTCATCCACGCCGTGATCGAGCGTGGCGGAGAACAGCATGTGCTGGGCGTCGGGCGAAATCTGCTCAAGCAGTCGCTTGACCGGCGGCAGGAAGCCCATATCGGCCATTTCGTCGGCCTCATCGATGACCACGACTTCGACGGACGAGAGCGTGAGCGCCTGCTGGCGCAGCAGGTCCTCAAGGCGGCCCGGGCAGGCGACCACGATATCGGCGCCGGCCTTCAGATCGCGGATCTGGTGGATGTACTTGACGCCGCCGTACACCGTGGTGGTGTTCATGCCGAACGTGTGGGCCAGCGGCATCAGCACGTCGTTGATCTGGTTCGCGAGCTCGCGGGTGGGGGCCAGCACCAGGCCGCGCGGGTGCGGTAGGAAGTCGTCGGCGCGGCGCTCTTCCAGGCTGGCCTTCTTGCGGCGCTTGATTTCCTTGCGGAACTCCTCCATCGCGATTTCGCCGAACGAATCGTAGGAACCGAGGCGGGTGACCAGCGGAATGGAGAATGCGAGGGTTTTGCCGGAGCCGGTGCGACCTCGGCCGAGAATGTCGCGGCCGGCCAGTGAATCGGGCAGGGTGTCGGCCTGAATGGGGAATGCGGTCTTCTTGTCATCTGCCGCAAGCACGCGCACCAGCGGTCCGGGTACGCCAAGTTCGCCAAAGGTAAGGGGGCGGGATTCCGCGCTGTCGTTCATCTGGAAATCAGCGGAATCGTCACGATCATCGAAATTATTACGGGGCACAGTGGCCTTTCATGTCAAAGGTTACGCAAATTACGCAAGCTTTCCGAGCTTAGCGTAAGCCCCCTACTTTGCTTGGTGCTCGCCACACTGTCATCCCACTCTTTACTTATGACCCCATGGGGCGGTAACTCGCCCATGGGGCGGCAACTTGCCCATGGGGCGGTTTGAAGAAACTGTGAAACCGCAGAATAAAGCCATTTTCGTCTACCGCCCCATGAGGGTTTTACCACCCCATGGGATATTTGCCGCCCCATGGGCCAATTACCGCCCGATGGGTTTTACCACCACGTAAGGCGAGCACCGCTCCATGGAACACGCAAATGGCCCCCACCCGTGAAGGTAGGGGCCATTGTGCAAAAGGGCTGAGCCAAGATACAGCCCAGTAGCCCTAAAACACACTACAAAATATCCGGATCGTCTTTGGCAATAGTGCCGGTTGCCTTGCCAATGGCCTTCAGGCCGTGGTAGGCCACAAGAATCACGATCGTGCCAATGGCAATGCCGTTGAAGGAAATGCCACCAACAGTGAACGCGAATTGGCCGATGGCAATGATCATGGTGATGGCTGCCACCATGATATTCAGCGGCTTGTCGAAGTTGACCTTGTTCTCCACCCAGATGCGGATACCGATCATGCCGATCATGCCATACAGCAGCGTGGTCACGCCACCGAGCACGCCGGCGGGGATCGTGTTGATCACGGCACCGAACTTCGGGCACAGGCTCAGGATCAGGGCGAAGGCGGCGGCGCACCAGTAGGCGGCGGTGGAGTACACCTTGGTGGCGGCCATCACGCCGATGTTCTCGCCGTAGGTGGTGGTGCCGGAGCCGCCGCCGAAGCCGGCGAGCGTGGTGCCCAGGCCATCGGCCATGAGGGCGGTGCCGATCTGGTTGTCGTAGTCGCGGCCGGTCATTTGGGCCACGGACTTGACATGGCCGACGTTCTCAGCCACAAGCACGAGCACAACGGGGATGAACATGGGAAGGATGGAGAAATCGGCCTGCGGCAGGTGGAACTTCGGGAAGCCGATCCATGCGGCGTCGCCGATGGCGGAGAAGTCGACCTGGCCACGGATGCAGGCATATACATAGCCGATGATCACGCCGACCAAAATATTGAGGCGGCCCAGCAAGCCCTTGAACAGCACGGCCACGAGCAGCACGGCCAACAGGGTAACCAGTGCGGTGTCGGGCGCGGCTTGGAAGTTGGTCCACACGGAAGGTGCCAGATTGAAGCCGATGATGGCCACGATCGCGCCGTTGACCACGGGCGGCATGATGATGTCGATCCATTTGGAGCCGGCGTAATGCACGAGCACGCCAACCAGGGCCAGCAGAATACCGGTGACCATGATGCCGAAGCTGGCGACCGCAATGCCCTTGTTGGCGGTGGAGACCGCGGTGATCGGTGCAATGAAGCCGAAGGACGAGCCCAAATAGCTCGGCAGCACGTTCCTGTTGATAAGCAGGAACAGTGCGGTGGACATAGCCGTGAAGAACAGGGTGGTGGACGGGTCGAAGCCCGTCAGAATCGGCACCAGGAAGGTGGCACCGAACATGGCGATGACGTGCTGTGCGCCGATACCGGCGGTGCGCACCCAAGTCAGACGTTCATCGGGCTCGACTACCTCGCCGGGCGCCAGCGTCTTGCCGTCGCCATGCAATTGCCATTGGAAGATATTGGACATTACTACTCTCCTCGCTCTCGCTTGGGGCACGGCATTCACAACCAGCCGCACCACGCACCATTCTAGCTCACGAAGATTTTGTGAAGTCTCTCTTCCGGGAAAGGCTATTTGCCGTAATACTCCAGCAGGTGTGGGTCGACGGCCTGCACCACATCCACCAAATCGCCATTGGAGAGATACGGGCGCTTGAATTCGCGCCACGGCTCCACCTTGACCTCCCAGCGGCCGGTCGTCTCGTCGAGCACGGGCCGGGCGGTCTGCTCCCAGCGCACACGCTTGGAGGTGCGGCCGGTTTCCGGGTCGCGGCGTGTATAGTGCAGGCAGGTGCAGTTGGTGATCTTCCAGTCGTCCGAATCGGCGCGATGCAGGAATTCCTCGTCGGCCAGATCCTCGATGGTGAGCATCAGGGCGAGCATGAAGTCGCCGTGGGTGACCATGACCACGGATTCCGAATCGGATTTGCGGCTCAGCGAGGTCAGGATGTTGTGCACACGGTCCTCGGCCACATCGGCAATCGACTCGCCTGCCGGCGGACGCCAGTACAGCGGATCGGTGTTCTTGAAGTTCCAGTTGCGCGCGTAGTTGTTTTTGAATTCGTCCTTGGTGATGGTGTTGATCTCGCCCCAAGAACGTTCGCGCAGCACACGGTTCTCCTCCCATTTGGCCTTGGGCAGGGCCATGGTGGCTGCGGTTTCGCGGGTGCGCACGTATGGCGAGACCATGTAGCGGTCGAACAGCTGCTGCTGGCTGACCAGCCAGCGGCCGATGCAGTCGGCCTGCTTGCGTCCGGTGGCGGTGAGTCTCCAGGAGCGGTCGGGTACGGTGACGTTGTCCTGCGTGTACAGGGAATTGTCGCCCTGCTCGCCCGCCTGGACGATGACGTTCGCTTCGGATTCGCCATGCCGGATTACGTATAGATCGAGCGGCATGCTCATATATGTTCCCCTTTCGTTATTGGTTACGTTGTGTTGTTTTCTGTTGTTTCCTACTTGACTTGCGTGATGGTGTTCCCCTTGACCATGAACGCGTGCCGGGCCATGTCGATCATCGGCTGATCGAATTTGGAGTCGGTGTAGAACTCGTCGATGACGACGTCCGGACCGTACAGTTCGCGGAACCGTTTGGCCTTGTTGGTGCTGAAGTTGAGGTACGTGACCCTCATCGTCTCCACATCCACCTCGCTGGCCACGAGATTCCTCACGCCGAGTCTGCGGCAGGCCTTCCCCACCGTCAGACCGAAGGATGCGGTGAGGATCACATCGTCCGACTCAGGCTGGTACCAAGGCTTGATACGTGCGTAATATCGGTCCCAGAAATCGTCCACGAGCTGTTCGACGCTCGCCACCCGTTTGGATCGGCTCAGTTCCGTGAGATAGCCTTCGGTCATCTTGCCCACGCCGTATTCCATTTGTTCAAGCGTGGCCCGGCCAAGCTTGTATTTGACCGCGTACCGCAGCACGGGGGCGATATAGCGGAACACTTTCGGGTCGTGGCGGGCGGAATACAGGTACAAGTCGAACAGGCTTTCGCCATCATAGATGGTTCCGTCGAAATCGAATACGCGCATACCTTCTGCTTCTACTCTGTTATTCCTTGTCTAAGGCTAATCTCGGTAAGCCGGCGAAAGCGCAAATACGCAGTGAATTTCACATGAACACTGTTTTTTGGATTGATTTCGGTACAGGTAACGTACACTGGTGACAGCGTGGAAGGAGGTGCGTAATGGCGGCGTCTGAAATCGAACAATGGTGGATTGATAAGTTTCAGGAGAACCTGGGTCCGATTCGCAAGGTAGCCGGATGGACGACTCAGCAACTGGCCGACGAGCTGGGAGTCGCGCGACAGACGGTGTCTAACTTGGAGACCGGCAAAAGCCCGATGACCAAACTGCAGTATCTCGCTTTACGTACGGTGTTCAGCGCCGAGATCGCACGTCGTGAAGACCGCGATCTGGCACGCATCATCAAGACTTTGGTCGACGATCCCATTGAGCAACGCATTCGCGAACGGCGCGCCCAAGAGCAGGACGGCGAGGCCGTTGCCGACAATGCCCCAGTCAATACGGACGGTGGCAACGTTGCCGACAACGCCGCCACCGAGAAACGCAAGCCCAGTGCCGCCACATTGAAGGCTTCAAAGACTGCCGCAACGGGCAAGCCCACGCTCAGCACGGCGATGCAGGCTCTCGCCGTCATCACCGGCGCATTGGCCAGTGGAACCGCCGCCGGCATCATCACCTACTTGATGTTCCCGGACGGCGGCCCGAACAAGCGCTGAGTCGCCGAAATATCGAAACGGATTGAACAACCCAGTTCGAAGCCCTGAGCACCATTTTGTCCGTGTCGCACCAGCGTTTCCCTCATTATCAGCTGTTTCGAGTTACATGAATGCACCGTTTATAGGCCGAGAATTTCGTGCTTTTTTGCATCAAATTCTTCTTGGGAGAGAATGCCGATATCAACCAATTCCTTCAATTTCTTCATCGCCTCGACTTGTTCTTCCACAGACATGGATGCCGTGTGAGAGGCGGGAGCAGCGGCTTCCGGCGCAGGCGCCGGCGCTTGAACCGGGGCGGCCGTCATAGGATTAATGGCTTGTGCCATATTCATGCCCAGCAACATGCCACCATCGCCAAAGCCGTTGTCTTGGATGCCTTGCGCAATGCGCTGCTGGGCAGCCATATTGCCAGCTTGCTGGGAAACGCCCTCGTATGCGGCAACATTCATCTTATTCGAGGCGAACTGCTGCACGAGTTGACGTGATTGCTCGGTGAACTCGATACTTTCGATGCCCACACTGGACACTTCAAAGCCAAAACGATCATTCCACGTACCCGCATTGGCCCGATCGCCACGCACGCATGCTGCGATGTCATTCGCCTTGCCAGGCAATTGCGAAATACGATATTCATTGGACAGCAAATTGATGGCCACAATAAACGACTGTACGAATTCAGACAGAATCTGCCTACGTGGCCCTTCATCATCGAATGAATACGACACGGTAGTGGCAGGCACAAAGTTACGAACGAATCGAACTGGATCAGTGACCTTTAGCGACATGGATCCGCGTGCGCGAATTTCTAAATCGACGCCATAGAACCGGTCGTTATACACCAGCGGCGCAGAAGTGCCGAATTTGATGCCACGAATCTCACGCAGGTTGACGAAGGCCACATATTTGGTGCGGCCAGGCTGACCTCCGAAGGTGAATCGATCGGCAACCTGGTTGAAGAACGATCCGATGCCGTCTCCGGCGAGCACGCTCTGCTCCCCGTTGCGATATTCATAACCGCCCGACTCGGTGATGACGTTTTCGATACCTGTTTCAGAGAAAATGAACGCCGCAGTATTCTCTGGCACATAGATACGCGAACCATTGGTGATTATTCCCTCGGAACCGTATTCATTCGAACCGCGATCGTTGTTGCTTCCGCGGGGAATGCCCGGCACAACGACGGTGTGTTCCGTGAACGGACCAGCGGTGATGATATCACGCCACAGGTCCGCGAATGTACCGCCGAGCGCGCCGGCGAACGCCTTAATAACTGCCATCTGTTTTTTCCTCGATATCTCATGCATATGGCCGATCTTGCGACTATGCAATCGCAAGACCGGCCGTTATGCTGGCATGTTGGCTATAGCTGCGTTTCGCGATCGCAGTATTCGCATCGAACGACTTCTTTGCGATGACCGGAAAGCGGAGCGCCACAACCTTCACAATTCACCGAAACCACGGGTTCGGTAATCCCAAGCCCACTACGGAATGCGCTAAAAGTGTCCTTCAGCGCCCCGGCCAGAGCCTCCGTTCCGGGGATGGCCTTGTTGAAGGCCGGCTCATCCATTGGCGTATACTGTCTGCCGCGTATACCCATATACCGTCATCGTCCCTTTCTTGGAAAACCGTTACCTCGATACGCCAGTCTGATCACTGGCCCACCGATGCGAGCTTCTGCGTGCATCGAGTCATGACCTCGGTGTAGTAGGCCAAATCCTCACTGCTGAGGGAGTTTTCGTCAATGGCGTCTACCTTCTGGGAGAACTCAGAGTAACGCTTCATCATGCTGGCATAGTCGGTAGCCATGCTGACCACGTTATCGGATTTCTGATATTTGTTCATGAAGGCAACATACTCATCGATAAAGGCCTCGTAGCTGTCCATCGTGGACTTGAAGTCAGCACTGTCATTGGTGTTCTGCTGCGCCTTCTGATCCGAAGACCGGTCGCTCTGCTTGTTGGCATCGCTGGAATCAGCGCCCGTATCAGTGCTCTTATCATCCTGTTTCGCGGCGTCGCCGTCCGTAGACGTATCTTCCTTCTTTTCCGGAACCTGGATAGTGATGGACATGATGGTTTCGTCGTCAGTGTTACGAGAAACGCTCACACTGTATCCATCGGCGTTCTTGGCATTGAAACTGTCAGCGGACTTGTTATAGTCCACGGTGAAACCGTTGTCTTGCACGGACTTGACGTAGTCGGCATACTGCTTGGCGTCGGTACCGCACACCTCGATGGAGAAATAGTCCGAAGACTCGCTTTTAATTTCACCCTTTGTGGATTTCGGCTGCGGCAGCAGCGCCGCGATATCCGACTCCGGCCATGAATATGCTTCGCACTTGGTGGCGAGCGATGCTTCCAATTCCGCCCGATCAGCCTTGGCCTTCGCATCGTCACGAATTACGAACACGCCACCGATTACCAGACCCACAACGGTGATACCGACTGCCACCCAGGCCAGCACTCGGCCTTGCACCTTGCCACTCGGGCGGGTCACGTATACGGCGAAGCCTGAGAGCAGTGCCGGAATCACCGTGGCGAACAGCAGTCCGCCCCAGGATCGGCCAGAAACATCCACAAATTGGGCGAGTACGAACAACACTCCCCAAATAATGGCGAACACAGCCAGCTTGGAAGTCTTCTTCACCCCTTGTGCATTCGGAGCAAGCACGGCAGGCGCAGCGGCACCAGCAAAACCAGTGGCAGCACCGGCACCATGTGTGGCGGGTGCAGGAGCCACACCAATACGCTTGTCCAGAGCGGCGAGGAACTCATCAACGCGCTTGGCGCTTTCGTTTCCAGTCGCCTCCAGACGAATGGCGGCCCCTGCCGCACCCTGCGGGACTACGGTTAGCGTGCAGTTCACCCCATCATAGGAGTGGAAGGAAAACGCTCCGGTCTGGGTGTTTTCGTTATCCAAGGTAAACGTGGCGCCAGTAGTCAGCTGGTCGTGAATAACTTGGAACAGCTGTTGCGGACTGACCGCATATACACGATCGAATGGCGCGCCGGCGGGCTGCTGCGGTGCCGTAGCCGGAGTCATCGGAGTAGTGGTGGCCCCATCAGACGCTACGTTTGGCTGGCCAGCCGGTACAGCATTCGGCACGGTAGGCGCATTGTTCGCGCGATCTTCCGGTGCGTCATTCGTGCCTTCGGACGGTGGAACCGGCTGAGGTTGTTGATCAAATGGCGTTGTCATGATGCCCTTCTTTCCTTAAGCAGCAGCATTACCAGCACAGAAGAGGCAATCCCGGCAACCGTTACGGTCAATCCGACTGCCATGGCAAGCCGGTATCGTTCGCTCATCATTGCGTCCCTTCTTATTGCTCGCGTTGCTCTGCGATACATCGAAACCAGTGTATGGCGTTGTTATTATGTACGCAAATTAGCATTTTGTATTCATGTTAGCTTTATTGTCGATGCTTGATACCGCGCATGAACATCCTTTCCGCCACCGCACCTACACGGATGGCATCGACCATTGTCGACGACACGCGCGGGCCATGCATCAGCTGACAACTGAATTTTTCGGCGTGTTTCCGAAAAGTCGGCGTCCTGTACGCTGGGAATCGAGCAACCGCGTACGATGGCGCAGCACAGCACCCGCAACACAGCGACAAGGAGCATGGGCAATGGCAGACATCCCCGAAGAACATTTGACCGAGGAACTGTTGGATCGGCTGCTCGCCAGCGCCAGCATTGAGCAGTATCTCGATGAGGGACTTGTCAGCGCACGCACGCTGACCGACTATCTGTTCGACCGTATGGAAGCCCATGGCCTGAAACGAGCCGACGTGGTGCGGGCATCCGGCCTCAACGCCACAGTGGTTTATGACATTTTCTCCGGCAAAAGCCGCCCCGGCCGAGATCACGCCATTATGCTGGCTTTTGGTCTCAAGTGCACATTACGCGAAACCCAACGGCTGCTTCGTCTTGCAGGCGTTTCCGAACTGTGGTGCAAACAGCGACGCGACGCGATTATCATCTGGTGTATACGCAATGGATTCGACCGCATTGCCACGGACGACGAGTTGTATCGTATGGGAGAGGCGACGTTGCTACCGGCCGATTGACGACATTCGGCCCAACAACACTCACCAGTGAGACGCAAGTAAGAGGGCATCAAGGAGAGACATGGACGATAAGCAGGCGATGCATGCGATGAGCATCGACGATGCGTACCATGTCGAGCGTACGCTCGCTCGCGGACCTTCCGGCGTCACCGAACTGGTGAGCATTGACGGCAACGGCCCGTTCGTACGCAAGAAGATTCCCTCTCCCCTAGCGCAACGCAATGTGTGGGCGGCGCTCAGCGCCTGCCAGAGTAATCGTCTGCCGCGTGTGGAAGCGACGTACGAGCTGCCCGACCGGTTCGTCATCGTCTACGATTACGTGCCGGGCAGCACGCTTGCGCAAATTGCGGAGGAAAACGGGCGGCTTGCGCCGAATGTGGCCGTGCAGCTTATCGACCAAATTTGCGAAGCCGTGCAGGAGCTTCACCAGCACGGCGTTATCCACCGCGACATCACGCCGGCCAATATCATCCTGGCTCGGGATGGCGCGCATCTCATCGATTTCGGCATTGCGCGCATATGGTCAGCGTCAAGCAATCGCTCGCGGGACACCACGGCGCTTGGCACTTATGGTTTCGCCTCGCCCGAGCAATATGGCTTCGCCAAAACCGACGCGCGTTCCGACGTGTTCTCGCTTGGTCGACTGCTCGGATTCATGCTGACCGGCGTATATCCCGATGCCAGCGACTACGAGCAGCGACTTGCCGACGATGCCGCAGTACCGGCACGACTGCGCGCCGTCATCGGCTATGCGTGCGCATTCGAGCCCAGCAAACGGCCACAGAGCGTCCAGGAGTTTCGCCAGGCGCTGTTCTCCCAGTCCAATCCGCCCATGCCGAACGCATCATCGGCAAATCCGCCATCACCGAGCACAACGAACGACGTCACGTCGGCGTCTCGACTATTTCGGCGTCTGCACTTGAGCAAACGCGCCATCGTGCTGTGGTCCATCGTCGGAGCGGCGCTGGTGGTCGCCGCTATTGCGGGAGGCATTGTGTTGGCAGGCCAACTTGGCATTATCGGGTCGGCAACATCACCCGATTCCTCGACACAATCCAGCAGCCAATCAACCGATAAGGCCGATGGCGGGCACTCCTCGAACGGGTCAGGAACCGACAATGCCAATGGCACGGGCGGAGTAGGCGGCACTGACGGCGCTGATGGAGACAATCAAGACACCGTCACCGACAATCCTCTGAAAATAGTGGAATCCGGCTGGTCGGCGGACCAGCAAGGGTATGTCCACTACGCTTTCGCCCTGCGCAACACCAGTAAGACCCAGCAGGTGCAGTATCCGCAGATTACCATTACGGGGCGGGCCAAAGACGGTTCCATCGTGTTCTCGCAGACGCAAGCACTGAATATGGCATTCCCGAATCAGACTGTATATGACGCCGGTCAAGCAGGCGAAGGCACCGCCCCAGAAACGGTTGATTTTACTGTGCTCAATCCGGATACATACAACGTCGCCAAGGCTCAGGGAACCGCCGCCTTCCCCATCAGTGGAATATCCAAAATAGACAACAGGGACGGCGGCACGACGTTCAATGGCGAGGTCCGCGCCGTGGCAGATGGATTCAAGCCATCTGATGGACAGCAAATCAAGATTTCCCTAGTACTGCGTAACGCACAGAACGCAATCATCTATGGAGATATCGCATTCGTGGATTGGCCGGGCAATGGCCGATCCACGCCATTCTCGATTACCGTCTACGATCTGCCGAAGTATGTGTCTTACGATCTGTATGCGCAAATCTGGTAGTTGACTTTACGTCTGGCAGGTGGCCGTCAGGTGCCTGTCAGGCCGCTGTTCGCGTCACCTGCGCACTGACGTTACGGCGCGCCTGGCCGAACAGATAGATGCCGATGGGCAGGGTCAGAACACCGCCGATGATGAACACCAGCGAAATCGGGATCACGTCGGCCAGTGGCGCGAAGATCAACATGCCGAGCGGCATTCCGAGCGTGCTCAGGGTGGTGTCAAGGCCGAATACACGGCCCACCATCTTCTCATCGGCCTCGGTCTGGATGATGGTGCGCATCGGGCCCATGCAGATGGCCGAAGCCAAACCGTTCACCACATCAATCAGCAAATACGCCAGCAGATTGTGAACCACGCCAAGACCAACGACGGAGACGCCCACCAGAGCGATGCCGAAGGCGACCACGCGCATGTTGTTGCGGATGAGCTTGGCACCGATGGTAGACATCAGCGCGCCGCCGAGCAGCATACCGATGCTCCATCCCAGCTCGTTGGCGGCGAGTTTATCGGAGGCGGTGGTCAGGTTGATGAATCCGAGATTCAAATCGATGCCCTCATATTCGCGGGTCATGAGCAACAGCGTAAGGTTCATCGGCGCCACGGCCACGAAGCACACCAAGGCGTCACCGAGCACCACGTTGCGCAGGTTCGCCCGGCGCCATGTGTAGCTGAAACCATCTTTCAAGTCAGCAAACACACGACGGACGCTGGCAATCAGCGAACGATCAGCATTGGCATCCGACATCGGTTCGAGTGTGGGTTGCCCGCTATTCTCCGCTTCAGCCATACGCCTCGCAACATGTTCCGCGCTCTTCTTCGGCGCTTTGATCGACGCCACAAAGCCGACGCCGATAATGGCCGTGGTCACATCGACTAACAGAATCGACCACAGCGGCACTGTGTTGATAAGCACAGCAGCCACCGCAGGTGCCACAATCATATTCGCCGAATTAATCACGCCGTATATTGAGTTGACGCGCAATAGTTTGCCCGAGGGAACAACATCCGGTATGAACGACTGCACAGCGGGCGTCTGCACCCCGCCTCCCGCCGAACGAATGAACAGCACCACGAAAATCATGGTCAGACTCGCCCATCCCATCGCGAAGCTCAGCGACAGCACGACGGTGACCACAGCAATCACCATATCCGGCAGCATAATCAGCAACTTGCGACTGTGACGGTCGGCCCAGGAGCCGCCGCAAATCGAGACGATGGCCTGCGGCACCACGCCAAACAACGTGGCCAGCAGCATGGCCGAACCGGTTTTAGTCTGCAATACGATCCACCACCAGATGGCATATTGCACGATGTTGGAGCCCAGCAGCGAGAACGCCTGGCCGGTGAGTAGAAGCACTACACGGCGGATCCACGCACGCTCGGATTCCCCGTTGGCCACTGCTGCGGCATAGGCGGCACCGGGTTTGTTCGCGCTATGGACCGCTGCGCGCGCATTCGCATTGTCATCGCCGGAAACCTCGGGTGTTTCGCGCACAGTTGGTTCAGTTGTTGTACTACTAGAAGACATACGAGTGTTCTCAATTCTTCAATTCCACTACAAAGGTCACATCACGGCATACGCACGCCGACGCGCGTATGCGTGCACGACTCCAGCAACGAGCCGTACCCGCCGTTAGATGGCAGGCTTCAGTATCGTGACGCCATGCGTTAGCGTCACCATGCAACGATAGGAACACATTGTTCAATAGTGTATCATGAAGGCGTGACGTTGCCCTTGCGCAGGTGCCGTAAGACTCCGCGGACAAAGCAATGAGGCTTCCCCCGCGAGAAGGGAAGCCTCATATTCCATTCATTCTATTCAGCGATGATGGCGCCTAATCACCGATCATCCTTTGGGAACAGCGCATCGAAGGCATGTTCCATCACGGACTTACGGCGGATCACACCGACGAGTCTGCCATCACCATCCACCACCGGCAGTTTCTTGAACTGCTTCTTGGCGAGGATTCGGGCCACCTCTCCGACATGCTGGTCGGGCGTGGCGGCAACGACCTTGCGCGTGGCGATGTCCATCACCTTCTTGCCGGAGAGCGCCTGTACCTTGGAGGCCACGGTTTCGTCGTCGAACACCACCATCGTCGAACCGGTGCCGGTGGAAACCGTACGGGATTCATAGGTGGCAATCGATTTCATGACATCGCCGTCGCTGACGAAGCCGACGAGCCTGCCATTGCCGTTCACCACGGGAAGGCTGGAGACGTTGAGGCGGATGAACTCGCGCACCACATGCGTGATGTCATCGCTGTCCAGGCAGCTGTAGGGCTGATCGTCCATGATTCCGCCGATGGACTGTTCCTGGGCCTGCTTGAACAGGGAGGCGGCGGGGGCCACGTATGCGCCGGCGTAGTGATGCTCGGCGGGCTGGCCTTCAGTGGTTTCGGCCGCGACTTCGGCGGAGGATTGCGCCTCGGAGGCCTTGGCGTTGCGCGCGTCCTTCTCCTTGGCACGGCTGGTGACGGTGAAGATGCAGATAATCAGGGCGACCAGCGAGATGGCGGCGCACAGCAGGTAGGAGAACGCGATGCCGCTGGCCGTGGCGGACTTCACACCCTGGGACATGTGCGAGGCGGTCATGGATGTTTCTGCGGTGACCAGAAGCGAGGTCGCAATGGCTGCCGCGATCTGGCGGCCGGTGTTGGCGATGGCGTTTCCATGGGCGATCATGTCGTTCGGCAAAGCGTTGACGCCCCAAGTGTTGATCGGCATGTTGGCGATAGCCTGACCGGATGCCTGCAATGCGCAGAACACGGCGACAAACAGCACTGATGTCCTGGTGTTGATGGTGCCGAGAAGACCAAGAGAGATGGTCATGAGCGCAAGGCCGCCGATGCCCACGCCGCGAGGGCCGAATTTGTCGAATGCGGCGCCGGCGACCGGACTCAGGATGATGCCGACCGCCGCGGCGGGCAGCATGACCATGCCGGTGACGGTGGCGGATTGGCCGAGCACATTCTGGATGAAGATAGGCAACGTCACGTTGGTTGCGGCGACTGCGGCGTTGATCAGAGTGACCAGAATCACGGAGTTGCGGAAGTTGCGGGTGGCAAGGGTATCAACGCGCAACAATGGCTCATCGAGCTTGACTTGCTTGTATACGAATGCGACGAAGGCCACAAGACCAACGACGATTGAGATAATGACGACCGGATTGCTCCATCCCATCGTGGAAGCGGACGAGAAGCCATAAAGCAGGCCACCGAACGCGATGGTCGAAAGGATCACGGACAGGATGTTGAGCTTTGGGTTCTTCAACTCGCTGACGTTCTTGAGCATCATCGTGCCTCCGACAAGGATGACCAGTGCCACGACTGCGATGCCAATGAACATCGGGCGCCATCCGAAACTGTCAATCACCAGACCACCGACAACCGGGCCGATAGCCGGGCCGGCGGCCATGACGATACCGGCCAGTCCCATGGCGGTGCCGCGCTTATCCGGCGGATAGACGAGCATCGGCACTACGGCGACCAATGGCAACAGCACGCCGGAGCCGGCGGATTGCAGTATGCGCCCGACGAGCAACAGCATGAAATTCGGCGCGACGGCACACAGCAGTGTGCCGACCATGAAAGTGGCAAGAGCTCCGGCGAAGAGCTTTCGGGTGGAGAATTTATCAATCAGATAGCCTGAAATCGGCACCATGATGCCCGAGACCAGCATGTAGACGCTGGTCACCCACTGCACGGTGCCGGTGGTGATATTGAAATCACGCATCAGTGCCGGCAAGGCCGGTGACATGACGGTCTGGTTGAGCAGCGCGATGAACGAGCCGACGACGATCACACCCACAACGATGAATCGGGTGTGCGGATCAATAGGCTTTACGGAACTGGTGGCGGACCCGAGTTCCGCGTTTTTCTGTGAGGTCACAGCATTTCCTTCTGTTGGTAACGTCATGTGTGGCGATCCGGCCCCATGCTTGTGTCAAGACACGAGGACACCGATGAGTCCGGACGTAAAGGAAAAGCCGCCATCCGTTCCGCATTCATATACGGCAAACGATTCGCGGCTTTGCGTAAGTTGATGGCTATGGTGAGCGTTTCATGCGACGTCGACTGCGGATGGGCCATCGGTACATCCCGGCATAAGGCGTGTCCCCGCTACACCAGCATCGAGAATAGGGCCATTCGTGGATTGGCAAACAGAACATTGCCGACGAACGACCCACGGCAGGCGCGTGCGATGAACATCGCGTAGCGATACAGGTTCATGGCATCTCCTTGATGGGGTCTTCGTACGGCAGACATCGAGAAGCTTATCATCATTCAAATCGACGGTGAAACCCACGCATGCCTGACAATACACAAAATCTTCACAAAAGGATTGGGCTTACCGCATACGCTCCGCCTGAATAACGGTCCGGGGATGAATCAGGGGCGAGCTAAGGGTTGCATCTCGTGTTTCCGTCATGATTTCTGGCAAAATAGTGAAGCTGAACATGCGCGGAATCGACCGGAATCGGAAAGGGACTAATCATGCGAGTTCTCGGCAATATCCTGTGGATCATTCTTGGTGGATTGGCCATCGCAATCGGATGGGCATTGGTGGGACTGATTCTGTGCATCTCCATCATCGGCATCCCGTTCGGCATTCAAGCGTTCAAGATGGCGGGACTCACCTTGACGCCGTTTGGCAAAACCGTGCAATACGGCGGCGGAGTCGGCTCTGCCTTGGCCAACATCCTGTGGGTGGTGCTGGTCGGCTGCTGGATGGCGCTCGGCTATCTGGGTGCAGGCGTGCTCAACTGCATCACCATCATCGGCATTCCGTTCGGCATCCAGTCGTTCAAAATGGCCAAGCTCGCGCTCTGGCCGTTCGGCGCACAGATCTACAGTCTGTAACAATTGTTTCTGCAGTAGGTCCGGTGCAACGCATTATCATCGTGCGTTGCACCGGACTTTTTTATATACAACAGGCATTTCACACACCGTGATTTGACGGATTCGGACGTAAGACCTTATGGTGTGCACACCATGATTCAACACATCGCATTCAGCAGCAACGGCGTGAACGAACACGCCAAGCGTCAGCAGATGAACCTGCCGGCGATGCTCGAATGCGCCTTCAAACAGGGTTTGCGCACTGCTCAGTTCCAGCCAATAACCGGAAACAAGCGCAGCCTGCTCGCTGCCATACAAATCTGATCAGTACACCTCTCATTGGCGCATAGCTGAATCATTGCCGGTGATATCGAGCCGACTCGTTCGCACCATGCCTCATAAACGCACCTGCACGAGCATGCGTTCTTGGCATAGTCGCAACTCAATGCACCGCAGCAAAACCCATTGCATACCATCACATATTCAGAAAGAACAACAGATCATGAAGTATTTCACTACTGACACGCATTTCGGGCATCCGCTGGTCAGCGTGCTGCGCGGATTCACCACGTTCGACCCTGGGCACACGCAGTATGACGCTCTCCTCTCCTCGCAGGGACGCAAGGCCGCCGAGGATTGGGCGAAGGGCGTGGTGCTTGACGATTCCCGGCTCAATTTCCGCAAGGCCGCAGACACCGATGCGCACGATGAAGCAATCGTGGCCAATATCAATCGGATTGTCGGCGAGGACGACGAGCTGTGGATTTTGGGCGATATCGGATACCGAACATCGGTCCGGCATCTGAAGAGCTGCCTGCGTCAGCTGCGCTGCAGGCATCTGCACGCGGTTATCGGCAATCACGATGACTGGTGGCTGGACGATGCACCCGCGCGAGATCTGTTCGAATCGATTGAGCCGAACAGCACGGCGGAGCTGACCGGTCTCGGAATTGGCCGCCCGCAGGCAACGGAGACCGTCAATCTATCGCATTTCCCCTACCGTGAGGATCTTGCCTATGGCTGGCCGGATGATGCCGTACGTTTCCGCGATCAGGCATTGCCGTTCGACGGACATCGTCTGCTGTATGGTCACACGCACCAGCTGTCTCCGGAGGGCGCACGCCACGAAGCCCTCAACGTTGGACTGGACGCATGGAATCTGCAACCGGTAAGCGAAACACAGATTGCCGACTGGTTCCATGCACACGCGACCGATTCAACGCACGTATCACCGCTGGATATGCCCGACTCCCCCGGGCCGGCGCCCATTGACTCCGCCGCACAGCAGGAACCAGGCGGCTCGGTTTCGGCAGCCGAATCATAATACAAGCAATATTGGGGCGAGCAGAACCTTATGCCATCGCTGGCACCTGTCTCGCCCCACAGCACAACGAAAGGAGCTTGGCTATGGCAAAGCTCATTATTCTGCGAGGACTGCCCGCTTCGGGCAAGTCCACGTGGGCACGCTCATGGTGTGAGGACCCCGCCAACACGTGGCCGCATTGCGTGATTTCTCTCGATGACATTCGGCTCATGATCGCCGGCTCGGCACAGGTCCGAAACCGACTGCAATCCGAGCACGGCAAGCGATTCAATGACATGGTGGTTGCCATGGGACGGCACATGATTGCCGACGCATTGGATGCGGGGTGGGATGTGGTGGCGGATGCGCAACACGCTAATCCCCGGTATGCAGCCGAACTGGCGCTACTCGCTCAACGTCATGGCGCACTGTGGGAAACGAGGGATTTTGACGTTCCTCTAGACGAATTGTTGCGTCGCAATGCGGCGCGTGATACCGCTGACCGTGTTCCGGAAGATTACATTCGTTCGTCCTGGAAGCATTTTCACACCGCGATGTTCCGCCCGTTGGAACCGGGCGATCCGAATGGAAACCTGTTGGAGCGTATGCGCGCGGACCCTTACGTTCGGGTTATTCCGGTGCGTGGCGAAACAGACGTGTATGCGTGCAATTTCACTGCAGAGGCATTTCGTGAACATCGGTGGACGGATCGCACCATCAATGCGCGAGGGCTTTTTGTCGGCGGCAACGGTCAGGTGGTGCAACGCGGGTTCGAGAAGTTCTTTGCTGTGGACGAGACAGAGGAGACATCGTTCGCCCAAGTCGTCAATCACGCTCAAGAACATCCAGAGTCGTTGCCCGTGCGCGTTGAGCGCAAGGAGAACGGATTTCTCGGGCTCGTGGGCGCGGCGGGAACTCCTGGATTGTTCCGCTTCTGGTCGAAGTCGGGGCAAACGGATTATTCCGCGCTTATCGAGCGCCTGTTTCCTTCAGATTCAGCGGTACGTGCCGAATTGTGGCGTATGTTGCATGAGTGGAATGTCACGGCGGCGTTTGAAGTCATCGATCGCGAGTCCGACCGGCACATCGTTGGATACGAATCATCCGGGCTGCGCTTGCTGCATCTGATTCGTAATGCCGAATCGTTCTCCATCGATGCCGCTCACGAGGAAACGTTCACTCTTGCCGGCGGCTTCGTGCGGCCGGAAACGGTGGCGATCTGCCATTCGCCGGAAGAAGTCGCCCAGGCAATCGGCGACGCCAAGGCGAGTCTGCGCGAAGGCGTGGTGCTGTATTTTGCCGACGGTTGGATGGTGAAGGTGAAGTCAGACCGGTACAAGTTGGTCAAGGCGATGCGCCCTCTTATGCAACGCGTGCTGCTGCGTGGTCGTTCCTTCAACAAGTCCGGCGATATTGCCGATTTGGCTCGCCGTATCATCGATTACGCACACGAGCACAACATCGACCTGACCTACGAGCGGCAGGCATTCGGCGAGCGCGATATCGATATGACCAAGGTCAACGACATCGTGGACCATGTGCGGTGACCGCTGAGTTCTAGCGCAATATCTTCTGACCCGGTTCTGCCAGGCACCGAACCGATTCGACAAGGACGCCGTGAAAGACATCATGTTCGGACGGGATGACACGAAGAAGGACTCCAACGGAGTGACCGTCATCCCCTATTCCAAACTCGACGAGCGTGCGCCCGTGGAACTCGCCGCATAATCCATCTCAATACTGCATACTTGAAACCGCCTATAACTGCTCTTCGTAAACACCGAGGCGGTTTATCGTGTCTCTTTGCGTCTCGTCACGATGTTTATCGCGGAGCGGGCATCGCCGGCATCCGCGACATCTATGCCAAGGTCATGCTCGACGAAATCGATGAGAGCGATCAGCCGGACGGCGACCTGTTCCGGAAAGGCGATGCGGAAATACAGGGGCCGCGGGGCTGGTCATTTTGGTTTTGGATAGGAGCACTCGGGTGCGGGTGTCGTGTACGGCACGTTTAGTGGCTTCAACTGCTGGTAGGTTAGACATGTGTTGGTTCCTTTGACTGATGATTGGGGTATGGAGCGTGGCTAATGCGGCTACATATGTGAAGCGTTTCCTGCTGGCTAATAAGGCGGATGGCGTAACATATCGTTTCCCGGACGTATCGGGTGCGATGGCCGAAGTGGATAGCACGCTGAGAACGGCTGCTGCGGCCGGAGATGAAGATGCCGACCTCGCCTGCCGTTGTCTCGCCGACATTTGGTACAACATTTCGGTTGCCTGGGAGCGAAACCAGCGCAGTATGGAAATGATGGATTCGAAGATTCCCATCTCGACCGAGGATCGTATGGCTTTACGTATTGCGGAACGTCTGCTGGATGCGAGCGCCGCCGAATATCCGCCGGAGAGAAGAGACCGTATCCGGGAGCTCATCGCCGACGTTCCCGGCTTGCTCAAAACCGTCACGCTGCCAAAGGAACTCAAGGAGTATGTTGCCCGTCTCGTCCGTGAGGTCGGCACCGCATTGGATGAGTACGATTTGACCGGCGACTTCAAGCTGGACATCGCGTTCACCCGATTGCAAACATCGTTGAACATCATCGCCGCGACCCCCAAAGACGAGAAATCACAGCGAACAGTGATGGAGTTTTTGCAGAAGCGTGTGTTCCCTTGCGTTGCAGCCGTCGGTTTCGCGTTGGGGTTCTCTGCCGATTCCGCGACGGTACTGGAGTATCTGGGCTATTCTCCTGCCCAGATTGAATCCCATGAGTCGCATAAAAAACCCGAATCGCCTGCGAACGATACTCCGCAAGTCGTTCAGGCGTCAGACACCCATCCGGAGACCCCTCAATCAAACGAGTGACGTCATCCACCATGGCATCCAACACATCAACAGCGACATCAAAGGAAACGCCGTTATATCGAGACAGATTCAATCTCATCTCAATCCCCTCCGCTGTAAGCTCGTGATTACGGAACTCATGTTAGCTAACGCTTACAATTTGAGCAAGTGCGGCGTGTTTCCACATGCTTACACGTATGTTTGAGCCATGGCAGCAAAAATCGAATGGACAGCAGCGGATTACGCCGCAAAGAATGCGATGGCGAAAATCATCGATGCTTCCGCTTTGGCATATAGGGTAATTGCCGAACGCATGGGCGGAGTAGTAAGCCATGTCCGGATTGGATATATCCACAATGGAGAGAAATCTCCGGTGCGCCTGTCAGAGTTTTTGCTGATTTGCGAGGTCTGCAACGCCGACCCGGTGCAAACCCTGCGCGAGATCATCACCGAGGCAAGACGCATGGAACTCGAACAACAAACCGCATCAACAAAGAAACCCGCCGGCGAGCGCTTTGTTGATGATAGACAATCCCCGGAAGCCGGTCATGAGGACATCGATATCGACACTTGGGCCGACCGTATCAAGGCCGAGGACAAGGTTAACGTCGAGTGATTCATTCGACCGCGTTCAGATAGGAAAAGGGAAATGTCGAGGAAGAACCGCAAACCGATCTACACGCTTTCGCAGGACGAGGCGGAACGTCTCATCGCCGAGGTGAAGAACTCGGTGGAGAAGCTGTTCGTCATGCCCGCGGCGGGAGAACGCAACGCCGAATTCCACGTGCTCGGCGACGACGGGGAGAAGTTCACCATAGCCGTGTTCAAGGGCGCGATCAACGCCGACCGCCACTCCATGTCCGCTCGAATCACACGGCTCGGCGTGCCCCTGCTGCGGCTATGCGTGAACGGCTCGACCCACACGAACCCCGACGGCGAGAGAATCAGCGGAACCCACTGGCACATCTACAAGGAAGGCGAGGACGACTGGAACGCCCAGACTGCGGACATCGAATCACCGGACTTCGTGAACGATACAATAAGGCTGTTGGACAGATTCAACGTCATCCACAGACCGGACTTCCAGGAGAAACTGATATGAACGAGACCACCGCCACCGACGAGCTCATCGCGGAATACGGCGAATGGCTCAAACGCGAATCATCCGTGCGCAACGTCGGCGAATGGCGCGAGGTCACTTTGCCGTTCCTCGACCGCTCCAACGACGACCTTTGCTTCTACGTCCGCACCACCGACGGAGTCACCTCGTTCACCGACGACGGGTACACGATGGCGTCCTTCGACCTCAACGGCGTCACCATCACCGAATCGAGACGCGAGCGCATCAATCGTCTCGCCCTGCGTTTCGGCGCCATGGTCGGCGATGACGGGCAGATCACCCTGGAGACCGAAGGAAGCCGTCCGGACGCGATGAACCGTTTCGTGCAGGCGTTGACCGATATCGGCTCCATGCTGGAGACCTCGCAGAAGAGGGTGCTGTCCTATTTCGCCGATGATGTGGCGTTGAAGCTCGACTCATGCCAGGTGTTCTACACTCCGAACGTGGGCATTCGCGGCGTATCCAGCTACGAACACAGCTTCGACTTCCTGTTCCAGCGCAGCGCCAACCATCCGACCCGGTTCTGCCAGGCTCCGAACCGATTCGACAAGGACGCCGTGAAGGACATCATGTTCGGCTGGGATGACACGAAGAAGGATCCCAAGCGCAGGGATTCCCGGCTGATAGTCATCGGCGACGACCGGCAGACGCCGTTGCAGCGCGGCGCGCTCACCGCGTTCCGCAACTACGGTGTGACCGTCATCCCCTACTCCAAATTGGAAGAGAGGGCTCCCGTGGAACTCGCCGCGTAGCTTCCGGGCCATATAAGGACTCATCCCGGCGACTCACCGCGAGCGCCGGGGCTTTTTTGCGTTTACGCGGCTTCGTCGATGACTTGGACATCGATGACATCCATGTCATCATGCAGGTCGGGGATGGCTTGGCCGAGGAGTTTGGCGAGGCTGGCCGTGTCCCTGTGGGTGTAGTGGTTGGTCATGCTGATGCTGGTGTGGCCCATGATGGCGGTCCGGGCATCGTCGGGCATGTTGGCCCGGGCGGTCATGCTGGCGGTCCAGTGGCGTGCGCTGTGGATGGTGACCGGCGGGAGGCCGGCGGCCTTCAAGGCCTTGTTCCAGTTGTGGCGTTCGGTGGAGCTGCGCACGGGGTTGCCTCGTGAGTTGGTGAATATGAGTTCGCGCGGGCCTATGTCGAGTCGTTTGACGCGCGCCCACAACCGTTGCCACAGGCTCGTGGATATGGGTACGAACCGGTGGGCGGCGTGGGTCTTGGGCGTGGTGAGCCACAGGATGCCGTACAGGTGCTCGGCTTTGAGCCAGGCGGGTATCACGGCGTCCTCCGGTTTGCCGTATTGCTGGATCTGCTGCTGCACGTTGATGCCGGGCACGCCGTCGCGTTGCTCCAGCTCATAGGGCATGAGCGCATATCGTTCGCCCTCCCTCATGCCGGCGGCGAACGCAAGCTCGAACAGCAGCATCCAGGATTCATCCACGTCCACGGTCAGGGCCGGGCCGCGGCGTTTCGCCCCTCGGTTGGGCACTGCCTCGATCAGCTGTTTCGGCTGGTCGGGCGAGAGGATCCTCGTCTCGGTGGGCTCCACCCTTGGCGGCCTGACCCTGCGGCATGGATCCACGGGGATGAGTTCTTCGAGTTCGGCCTGGTCGAGCATCATCTTCAGGCTCACGAAATGGTCCTTGAGCGTGGAGGGCGCGAGCCGCTTGGAGAGCACGCGCATGCATTGGCGCACATGGTCAGGTGTCAGATCCGTGAGGCGAACGCAGCCGATGACCTCCATGCACGCGTGGATCCTGCCGGCGCGTGTCCGGTATGTGGTGGGCTTGACGTTGAGCCGGTACTCCTCCAGCCACCGTTCCGCGTAATCCTTCAGATACGGCGACTTGGCTCCGGGCAGCAGACCGGTGCGCTCCATCTCCGCGATCCTCGCGTCGAACCGTTCGCGCGCGCCCGCCTTCGTGCGACCCTTGGCCGAGACGTAGCGACGTTTGCCCGTGGCGGGGTCGCGGCCGACCTCACGCCGGAACTCCCACGAGCCATCCTTGCGGTGGATGATGCTTCCCGCACCCTTCGTGCGTCGTCTGCCGTTCGTCGCCATGATGTTCCTCCCTTGTCGGGAGCGCCTTCGAGCATCCGCTACAAGCGCCCTCAAAAAGGGCACTCTATTGGCACACTATCCGGGCCACAAACGGCCAGATACGGGGCATAATCGGCCATTCTTCAATAATCGAAAAAACGGCGCGATTCCACAGTTCCGAAGACTCGAAAACGTTGGAATCACGCCGTTCTCTAGGGTGTTCACACCCTACTTCGAGACGTTGAACTTGAACTCCACAATATCTCCGTCGGCCATGACGTAGTCGCGGCCCTCCTGACGGAGCTTGCCTTCCTCCTTGATCTTGGCCATGGAGCCGTCGGCGGCCACGAAATCGTCGTAGGAGACGATGTCGGCCTTGATGAAGCCCTTTTCGAAGTCGGTATGGATCACGCCGGCGGCCTGCGGGGCGGTCCAACCCTTGTGGATCTGCCAGGCGCGCACTTCCTTGACGCCTGCAGTCAGGAAGGTCTGCAGTCCAAGGATGTCGAAGCCGACGCGGGCCAACTGGTCAAGGCCGGATTCGCTTAAGCCCGCGTCCTCGAGCATTTCGCGGGCATCCGCCTCGTCGAGCTCGGTCAAGTCCGCCTCGAACTGAGCGTTGAGGAACACGGCCGGAGCCGGGGCCACGGATGCGGCGAGCTTAGCCTGCAGGTCCTTGTTGGCCAGCTCGTTGTCGTCCACGTTGAACACGTAGATGAACGGCTTGGCGGTCATCAGATGCAGGTCGTAGACGGAATCCTTGTCGAAGCGGCCTTCGCGTGCGGCCTTATCGAGCGTCTCGCCGGCTTCAAGGATGGTCTTTGCCTGCTTGACTGCTTCCATGTAGGCCGGCTCGATCTTCTTGCCGCGCAGATCCTTCTCCAGCTTGGGCAGCGCGTTTTCGATGGTCTGCAGGTCGGCGAGGATCAGCTCGGTGTTGATGGTGTCGATGTCGTCGGCCGGATCCACCTTGCCGTTGACGTGGACGATGTCGTCGTCCTCGAAGGCGCGCACGACCTCGCAGATCGCGTCCGCCTCGCGGATGTTGGCCAGGAACTTGTTGCCCAGGCCTTCGCCTTCGGAGGCGCCCTTGACGATGCCGGCGATGTCCACGAAGGTCACCGTGGCGGGCACGATCTTCTCCGTGTTGACCAGCTTGGCCAGCACAGGCAGACGATCATCCGGAAGCGGCACGATACCGGTGTTCGGCTCGATGGTGGCGAACGGGTAGTTTTCGGCCAGCACGTTGTTGCGGGTCAGTGCGTTGAACATGGTGGACTTGCCGACGTTGGGCAGTCCGACGATTCCGATAGTAAGAGACATGATTCCAAGTCTAGGGAGAAGCTGGACACCTTGAACCTGCATGTGGTGAACCGGCCATATGCAAAGGCCTCCGAGCATACGGCTCGAAGGCTTTGACTGTGATATGCGAATATACGCGAACTCTGATTGGCAGTCAGCCGACGATGGCATCGACGGCGTCGATGACCGAGCCGCGGAAACCGTCCTTTTCGAGCTGGGCGACGCCCTTGATGGTGGTGCCGCCGGGCGAGCACACGGCGTCCTTCATGGCCCCGGGATGGGTTTCGGTGGCCATGTAGAGCGCGCCGACACCTTCGACCATCTTGGCGGCGAGCCGGTAGGCGGTGGCTCGCTGCAGACCGTACTGCACGCCGGCGTCGCCCAAGGCCTCGATGTACATGTCAGTGAAGGCGGGCGCGCAGCCGGCCACCACCATGGCGATGTTCATATGCGCGGTGTCCACGCGCTCGATGAGGCTGATCGGCCCGAACAGCTGCTCGAAGGTTTCGGTTTCGTCGTCGGTCAGGGTGTTGACGGATTCGGTGACGAGCACGCCCTTGCCCACGGCCATCGGAGTGTTCGGAATGGTGCACTGGATATGAATGTCCGAAGAGTCGACGGATTCGCCGTCTTCGGTGGCGAACAGGTCCTGGTACTTCTTGAGATTCCAGCCGGCGGCGATGGAGACGACGATCTTGCCCGGCTTGGCAAGTTCGTCGGCCAGCGGCTTGACAACGGCGGCAATCTGGTAGGGCTTGATGGCGATGATGACCACGTCAGCGGCCGTCACCACTTCCAGCGCATTGCGCAACGGGCGCAAGCCAAGTTCGGCGGTGGTCTTCTCAAGCTTGTCGTAGTGGGCGGCGCAGGCGACCATCTGGCCGCCGGTGACCACGCCCGCGTCAACGAAGCCCTGGGCGATGGCCTGGGCCATGTTGCCATATCCGATAAAACCGATGGTGAGGTTCTGAGTCATACGTTTTCCTTTCGTGCATGTATACAGAGCTCCCTCATCAGAGGGAGCTTGCTTCCTTGAGTCAGAACAGTTCTTCGAGGTCGCCTCGGTTGAGGGCTTCGGTGTAGAGGTGCTTGAAGACGAGCGAGCCGTGCAGACCGTCATGCTCGAATTCGTTGGTGGTCCAGTAGTGGCTGTTACCCACGCGGCTCAAGGTGTCGAGCTGCATACCGGAATCGACATACATGTCGTCGAAGTAAACGGCGGCCTGCAGCGGCACCTCATTGCGGGCCAGCTGGTCTTCGTCATAGATCACGCCGAAGTGCGTGTCTTCCATGAGCAGGTCCATGGCCGGCCTGAACGGGCGCAACGCAGACTCCTGTTCGAACATCCACGGGAACATGGCCTCGCCGGTGAAGTTGAGCGGGCGTTCATCAGCACCGAATTCGGGCTTGCCATCGCGCACGCGCTGGGCGGCCCAGCGAATCGGCTGTTCCATCTCACCGTTGGCGTAGATGAACTCCTGCAGCGGCCAGTACAGCGGGCGCGACGAAGTGGCGTTCATCACCTTGGTCAAAAATTCGTCAGACAACGGCGAGTCGGCAGAAGCGGAACCATCGCCATCAAGGAAGGCGTCGTCAAGAATCCAATGGACACGCTCGAAGCTCGGCTTCATGCCAAAATCGGATCCCAAGCACTGGAAGCGTTCGACGGTGAGCGGGTCGCCGTTCGGCATCAGCGGGAAGCCGTGGGCGGCCATGCCGGCGATCACGCCAAGTCGATGCTCCACATCGGTACCAGCCATCGGATTCAGTACTGAATCGGTGAGTTTGCCAACGAATTCGGCGACTTCCGCAGTAGTCGGCAGCTTGTCGGCGATGGCAGCCACGCGCTCCTTGTCCTGTGGGTAGCGCTCGTAGAACTGAGTCGTCTTGCGCACCATGCGCGGGAAGGTATGCTCGTACACTTCAGCGGCGTCGGCCGGCACGTGCGGGATGCCGCCGGTGGTGAAGCTGGCGATTACGCCGGCCGGGAACAGGGACAGTGTGGTCAGGGTCAGGAAGCCGCCGTAGCTTTGGCCCATCGTCACCCACTTGCGGCCACCGAATTCGGTCAGGCGCAGATGTTCGAAGTCACGCACGATGGAATCGGCAAGGAACTTCTTCAGATAGTCGGCTTGGGCTCGTGCGCCGGCCGCGGCATCATCGTCGTGCGCGGCGGCGATGCGGGCCATGACGTGCGTGTCCACGCGCGAGGAACGGCCGGTGCCGCGCTGGTCGGGCAGAATCACGCGGAAATGCTTGGTGGCCTCTTCAATCCAGCCATCGGAGGTCGGGCTGTTCAAACGCGGGCCGGCACCGCCGGGACCGCCTTGCAGGAAGATCAGCAGCGGCAGGTCGTCATGCACATGTTCGGGCGTGGTGACCACGCGATAGAACAGTTTGATGGTTTCCCCGTCGAACGCCCGCCCGGGCTCGTGGCCGGTCCAGTCGAGCGGAACATCGATGGAATGGTCCTCTATGGCCAGTCCGGGCACGTAGTATTTGCTCAGCATTGTCATGGTTCAAGACTCTAGTCCATAAATCCTCCTGAAGAGTGATACCGGTTCGTCGCCGGACACGCTAGCCTTGTGCGTTATGGAGATGATGGCGCGCGTGAGGGCATGGTGCGCACGGGAGTCGACCCGCACACTGCTATGGGACACGTTGCTCGCCGCGGCGCTGATCGCCGGTTGCGTGCCGTTCAACGGCGTCACCAGCCCTGATTCGACGGGCGGCATATTGTTTCCCGCAACTCAGGCATCGATGACGCTGTGGTCGCTGCCGGTCTTCGTGCCGCTGATGCTGCGCAGGTATCGCCCGGAGCCGGCGGCCTGGCTGTTCGTGGCGCTGACCATCACGCATCTTGTGCTCGGCCCGGCAATCACGTATTTCGATTTCTACGCCCTGATCATGGTGTATTCGGTGATTCTGTACGGCAGTCCCCGACATTCCTGGCGGTTCATTGTCACGGCGTTCGTCATGGGACTGGTCGCGGCGACGGTCTGGTCGGTGTCTTTCAACGTGGGTCCGCTGTTCGCCGGACCTTCCTCCGGTTCGCGCACCATCCGCGACGGCTGGCTGGCCGATGCCATCACGATGCCCACATGCCCGGCGGTCACCGGCGTCGTGGGGGCAAGCGGCGCCGTCAACTGCGGAGCCAAGATGCTCGCTGACGTCGGCATGGAGGCGGCGCTCATCGAATCGAGCGTGCTGAGCGTCATCATCATGGCCTTGTGGCAGCGAGCGCGCAAGGCCACGCTGGCGGCCATGCGCGAGCGCAACGCCTCCATTGTGGCGAAAGAGGCCGAGGAGACGCGCATCGCGGCGCTGGCCGAACGCGCACGCATCGCCCGTGATATGCATGATGTGGTGGCACATACACTCTCCACGATTATTGTGCAGTCGGATGGCGGCCGATATGCGGGCGCGCATGATCTTGCCGTCGCCAGGCATACGATGAGCACGATTCGCCATGAAGCGGAACGCGCGCAGCGTGATATGCAGCGTCTGTTCAATGTGTTCGGTGCGAGTGGCAGTACCGGATATGCCGACATCGATTCGCTGTTTGATGGCCATCTGGTGGTGTCCCGGCATATGACCGGCAAAGCGCAACCTGACCGGCTGTCCGCCGACGCGGAAACCGCCGTGTTCCGTCTTGTGCAGGAAGCGCTGACCAATACGCGCAAACATGCGGGCGAGGGTGCTAAAGCCACCATCGATGAATTCTGGTCAAACGATGTGCTGTCGATTACCGTATCCGATAACGGCCGTGGCGCGGCGTCTGCAGCAGACGGTCATAAGCCCGGATACGGATTGGTTGGTATGCACGAACGCATTGAGTCGTTGGGCGGCAGCGTGCAGGCCGGCCCAGGGCCGAATGGTGGCTTTATTGTGGAGGCTACGATTCCGCTCTCCTCTGCCGCCCCACAGTCTGGCACCGATGCGGAGGATCCGGTGCTAACCATTATCTCGCGTATACGAGGATTGATGAATCGGGCGCGCCCCAAAGTACTCGACCAAGGAGATACGCATGAGTCGAACTGGGTGGGTCGATTTGCGCAGTGGACCGAGCGTCACTATCTTCTGATGGACGTTATCGCCACTATCGTGCTGATTGCGCTATTTAATTCCGCCACGTATGGCGATTTGCAGATGATCGGCAATGCCCCGTATTCGCCGAACCGCGTGCCGACTATAACGCTGACGATTATTATGCTCTCGCCTTTGGCGTTCCGTCGCCGCTTCCCAGAGGGCAGCGCGCTGGTCATGGCGATTCTGTCCGCCGTGCAGCTGCTGTTTCTGCCATCCATCCTGACCGTCAACATGTTCGCATTGGTGTCCGTGCATGCCGCCGTGCTGTATGGCCGCGAACATGCGTGGCGCTGGGTCAGCGTGGCACTGGTTGCGGATTCGTGGCTGGCCGGCATCAAGATAATGTCCGGCTGGAACGGCTATGGGATGCTGATTCAGATGCTGCTGCCCTTCAACGGCGAATCGGCGATGTCCCGCTGGCTGCTGGTGCTTTCCGGTCTGATGCCGGGTGGCGTGGTGATGCTGTTTGGCTTTGCCTGCATTGCGATGGCCCGGTGGAGCCGTTCACGCGGTTCGAACGCGCTGGTGCTCATGCAACGCGAGGAAGCGCTCAAGGCCGAGCAGGATCGGCAGAAGGTGCTGGCCGCCAATCTGGAGCGCAATCGCATCGGCACGGCCATGCAGGCCGAGGTATTGAATACGTTGGAATCGGTGATCACGCAAGCCGATGATGGGCTGGCCATGCTAAACTCCGAACCGGCTCCCGATAGCGAGCAGATCATCGCCGCGTTCACGGTCATCGGGGAACGCGGGCGTGCGGCTCTGGCGCACATGCGGCAATTGCTGACGGTGCTGCGTGAAACCGGATTCAGCGACGAGATGCATGAAGGCGCACAACCCGACATGCAACTGCGACCGGCTGCTCCTCTGTCCAGCCAGATGAGGCAGGCGGAATCCACATCTCAGACGGATTCGTCCACGAACATGAACTCAGGGAACAATCAGGGTGTCCATGGAGCGGCGCTCCGATAGGAAACGGATACAGTGGAGAGCATGAACGAGAGCAGAAGCATTCGCGTGATTATTGCGGACGACCAGGAGCTGGTGCGTGCCGGTTTTGCCATGGTCATTGGTTCGCAGCCGGATATGGAGGTGGTCGGGCAGGCACCCGACGGCGCCCAAGCCGTGGCGTTGGCGGAATCCCTGCATCCCGACGTGGTGCTGATGGATGTGCGCATGCCCAGCATGGATGGCATTGAGGCCACGAGCCGTATTACCTCGCTCTCCGCCGCGCCGGGCGACGCGGCCGATTCGGCCAGTCTGGCCGCCGACGCGACCGTCTCGGCCGAATCGGCTGACGACCGGCCGACGCGCGTAATCATTCTGACGACGTTCGATTTGGACGAGTATGTGATGGCGGCCATCAATGCCGGCGCCTCGGGCTTCCTGCTCAAGGACACCGAACCGGAAACGTTGCTCAATTCGATTCGTACTGTATTCCAAGGCAATGCGATTATCGCGCCTTCCGCCACGAAGCGACTCATCGAAAAGATGATGCAGGACGGTTACGCGCAGCATGGTTCGTTGGGTGGAGAAACCACACACTCCGGTGCCGTGTACGGTTCCGCCGGCGGCGTCTCTGGCGGTGCGGCCGACAACGGTGCTGGCTCGATGACCGGCTTCCCCTCCCCTGCCGGAGCCGCTTCCGACGGTTCCAATACGTCACGCCCGGCATACACCGATCCCGAACTGGATCTGCTTACCGACCGCGAACGCGAGGTGCTGGTGGAGATCGCCCATGGTCTGAGCAATCAGGAGATCGCGGACAAGCTCTTCATTTCTCTGCCCACCGTCAAAACCCATGTGGCACATATTCTGGCCAAAATCAACGCCCGCGACCGCGTACAAGCCGTAGTCTTCGCGTACGATAACGGGCTGGTGTAACAAAGCTCCCTCTGATGAGGGAGCTTATTGCCCTACGCCTCGGCCAAAGCCTCGACGGGTGGCGTCTTGACGGCTCGGCGGGCGGGAGCCACGCTGGCCAGCAGAGCGGCGAGCGCGGCGACGCCGAGCACCACACCGTTGGTAGCCCATTCGAACGGGAACACGGTGTCGCCGTACAAACTAAACACCATGTAGGATCCGAGCCAGCCGAACAGGGTACCCAGTACCACTCCCACCACGCCGGAGACGAGCGAAAGCAGCAACGCTTCCACCGCCAGCGAGCGCCGCAGTTGGCCGCGCGTCATGCCGATGGCACGCAAGGTGGCGGATTCGCGTGTGCGTTCGATCACCGACAGACTCAGCGTGTTCGCCACACCGACCAAGGCGATGAGCACAGCCACCGCAATCAAACCGACCAACAATGCCATCATGCCGTTGATCATGGTCTCCCATTGAGTACGTTCGGCCACCGGACCGGTCACGGTAACACCCGCACTGGCGGAGAACACATTCTGCACGTTGGTGAATACGTCGTTCAACGCAACACCCGCGCCTTCGGCGTCAATGCGCATAAGCATGATATGCCCGTCGGCCTTGATCCCACCGTTGGTGAAGTGGCTGGCGTCCACGAAGGCGACCGCGGCGTAGTTGGAGGCGATGCGGCGATAGTCCACCTTCCGCGGTTTGAGCGTCAGCGTCTGTGTGCCGCCGGATTGTCCATTGCCGTTTTCGGCGCTGCCGTTCGCATCATTGCCGGACGGACCATTGGCGGCATCGGCTTGTGCTTCGGCCGCTCCAGCCGTGAACGTAACGCTCTTGTCCAGCGGAATATCCTTGCCTGTAGCGGCGGAATACTTGGGCATCAGTACGGAATCGCCATCAATGGTCACACCGGACAAATCGGAGCGCACCACCTTGCGCAGCGCGTCGACGCCATCCACGCCCACGACCAGCACACTCAGGCTCTTGCCGTCGGCATCCTTCATGGTCATCATGCGGGTCGGCGCGTAGATACCGCGCTGAACGCCCTTGACTTTGGCTGCCTCGCTGGCCTGTTTACCAGTCATATCGGTGCCAGCGGCAATCATGTCGACGCTGTAGCGCGTGGTCAGCGCCTCGTTCATGGTTTGCTTGGCGCTGGCGGCACCGGTGGCGATGGTGGAGACCAGCGTCACGCCGATAAGCAGTGCGGCACCGGTGGCGGCCACGCGGCGCGGGTTCTTCTGAATGTTCGCATGTGCCACTTTGGCGGACGGACCGGCCAGTGCAACCATCGCGCCCACGCCGCGCATGAGCACCGGTAGCCAGAACGTGGCGGAAAGCACCAGTCCAAGGAAGATCAATGCACATCCGATGATGGCGGCGAGCAGCACCAGCGGATACTGCTTGTCGGCCATTGAATCACGTCCGGCGATGTTCTCGGACATCTGCCATACAGAGAATGCGCACAGTGCCACGCCGGCCACAATCAGCAGCATGGAAATCACGGCGCGGACCACACCGGCCCGTCGCGTGTCGGTCAGTTCGATGGGTCGCAACGCTTCCAGCGGGGTGACGGCGGTAGCGGAACGCGCAGAGCCTAGCGAGGCAATCACCGTCATAATGATGCCGAATGCCATAGGCACCGTGAACACCGGACCGGATAGCACCAGTCGCATGGTCATGCCGGTGGCTTTCATCAGGCCCGACTGGCATAGTGCGGCCATGAGTCCGATGCCCAGGCCCACTCCCAGTGCGGAGGCGATCAGTCCCAGCACACCGGCTTCAAACAGCACGGAGACATACAGCTGGCTTTTGTTCGCGCCGATGGTGCGCAGCAGGGCGAGTGTGCGGCGGCGCTGCGCCACAAGCACTTGGAAGGTGTTGGCGATGACGAGTGCCGCGACCAGCATGGCAAGTATGCCGAAGCTCAGCAGGAAGATGGTGGTGATGCTGGTTTCGCCCGAACTCATGCTTTTGACGGATTCCTCGACGAGCGCGGCACGGGATTGCACGCTGAAATGCTTAGGGAGCAGTGTGCTGACCTGTTTTACGGTGGACGCCGCAGCCGTGTCACTGGCATCGTCGATGTCGAGATAGACGAGGTAGACAGGCAGGTTGCCGAAATCGTTGCTGCCGGCCATCGCGGTAATAACGTTGTCGGAAAGCACGGAAGCGCCACCGTAGTAGGCGTAGGCACCGTTCGGGTCGTCGGTGAGGCCTACCACGCGCACGGTCATGCCGGAGTCGACGGCTATGTCGACACCGTCGGATGAGGCGGACGCACCTGACGCGGCATCGGAATCACCGTCGTGCGAGCTCGTGCCATCGGCGTTCTGGGCCGACTCATCACCAGCGTCACCGGTATTACCGGCCGAATCGCCGGTCTTGCCCGCATACTGCGCCGCCTGCGAGTTGACGGTCACACGGTCCCCTACCTTGACGCCAAGCTGGTCGGCTACGGACTTGGTCAGGGCAATCTCGTTGCTGTCCGCCGGCTGGTCTCCTTGCGTGATGGTGACCGGCAGCAGCGTACGTTTTGCGGCGGTGGTGATGACGTAGCTGCTGGCATGCTTGTTGCCACGGGTTACGGTCACGGAACCCGCGTAGCTGGCGCGCGCGTCCTTGACGCCTTCGGTGGCGCGGATGCGGTCAAGCTGGAAGTCGTTAACCGTGCGCGTGTAGATGTAGTCCTGGTCCTTATCGGTCAGGTCCTTGCCGCCATCCGGGCTGATCACGTAGTTCGCGCCGCCGAGCTGGGCAGTGTTCTGGGCGGCAAGCGCATCGTTCATCGCGTTGCCGAACAGGAAGGTAGCGGCGATGAACGCAGTGCCGATCAGGATGGCGATGCCTGCCGGAATCAGCATCCTGGCGCTTTTCTTCATAAGTTTCAGAGTGATGGAAAACATGGGGGTGTCCTGTCTCTCGCTTTCCGTCTCAGCGAGCGTGCTGTGCGGCGGCACGGGCATGATGCATGGTGCCGGTTCTCCCAGCTGGGGGCAATGGAGCGTCGGTGATGGGCAGGTTGGGCACATCCTTTACGCCGGCAAGACGGGCGAGCGTGTCGGCGCGTGTGCTGGTGACGGCAGCGCGCGTGGCACGTTCGCGTTCGGCCATAAGCAGATCGTTCATCGTTTCGGCAGTGGGATTCGCCTCGTCGGCCACGATCTGTCCGTCGGCGAATACGATGGCACGGTCGGCGTAGGAGGCGGCCACCGCATCGTGCGTGACCATGACGATGGTTTGGCCAAGCTCGTTGACCGAACGCTTCAGGAAGCCGAGCACTTCGGCGCTGGAAACGGAGTCGAGGTTGCCGGTCGGCTCGTCAGCGAACACCAGCTTCGGCTTGGTAATCAGCGCGCGGGCGATGGCCACGCGCTGCTGCTGGCCACCGGACAGTTCATTCGGTCGGTGGTTCAGGCGCTGCTTCAGTCCCAGGGTATCGACGAGCAGGTCGAACCAGGCGTGGTCGGGCTTGTCTCCGGCGAGAGTCAGTGGCATGAGGATGTTCTGTTCGGCGGTGAACATGGGCAACAGGTTGAAGCTTTGGAAGATGAAGCCGATCTTGTGGCGACGTAGCAAGGTGAGCTGCTTGTCGTTCATGCGGGTCAGGTCTGCCCCGCCGAAAAGAATATGCCCGGATGTGGCGGAGTCGAGGCCGGCGAGCGTGTGCATAAGCGTGGATTTGCCGGAGCCGGACGGGCCCATGATGGCGGTGAATTTGCCGCGTTCGAAACTCACGTTCACGCCGCGCAGGGCATGGACCATATTGCTGCCAGTGCCGTAGTTCTTGACCAAGTCGACGGCCTGAATAGCGATGCCGCGCGATGCGGCCGGGTTCTGCACGTTCATAATGTCTCTCCATATTTGGCCGGGCCTTATGCCCGGATGATGATTCCAACTTATGAAGAAATAACGGCGCGCCCCATCGTGCGCCAGACTGAATTGGGCGGTCGGCCACGCGCCGGCCCTCATCCTTGAGGATTATGTCGTCTCAGGTCTCACACTATTCATGCCTCTGCGCAAACAGTGTGAGGCATACAGACGCAAGAAAGCCCGCACTGCATGACATCAGTGCGAGCTTTCTATTCCTTGGGTCAAGCAATCAGGCGGAAGGCACCCCATGCGGCTCGATGATTCGTGATGCACCCCATTAGCATCGCGCCCCTTCTCATCGGGCCGTCAACCTTCCTGTCGACCTCACTTGGCCAAGCCGGAAGCGCGAAGGGCTTCGAAGCCGCCCTTCAGGTCATCGAGGATGTCCTCGATGTTCTCGGTGCCGATGGACAGGCGGATGGTGCCTTGGTGGATGCCCTGATCCTCGAGCTCCTCCACTGTCTCCTGGGAGTGCGTGGTGGAGGCCGGGTGAATCACGAGGCTCTTGGCGTCGGCCACGTTGGCCAACAGGCTGAACAGGTGCAGGTTGTCGATGAACACGCGTGCCGCGTCCTTGCCGCCCTTGATGTCGAAGGTGAAGATGGAGCCGCCGCCATTCGGGAAGTACTTCTTGTACAGCTCGTTGTCCTTGCGGCCTTCGATGGACGGGTGGGAGATGGACTCGACTTCCGGAACGGTCTTCAGGTAGTCGATGACCTTCAGCGCGTTCTCAACGTGGCGTTCGACGCGCAGCGACAGGGTTTCGGTGCCCTGCAGCAGCAGGAATGCGGCGAACGGAGACAGGGTGGCACCGGTGTCGCGCAGCAGGATGGCGCGGATGCGGGTCACGAACGCGGATCCGCCCAGGGCCTCGTAGAAGTTCAATCCGTGATAGGACGGATCCGGCTCGGTCAGGGTCGGGAACTTGCCCGGCACTTCGGCCCAGTTGAAGTTGCCGCCTTCCACAATCACACCGCCGAGGGTGGTGCCGTGGCCGCCGATGAACTTGGTTGCGGATTCGACCACGACATCAGCACCGTGCTCCAGCGGGCGGAACAGGTACGGGGTGGCGAAGGTGTTGTCGACGATCACCGGCAGATGATGCTTGTGGGCGATGGCGGTGATGGCTTCGAAGTCCGGCAGGTCGGCGTTCGGATTGCCGAAGGTCTCGAAGTAGACGAGCTTGGTGTTCTCCTGGATGGCGTCCTCGAACTCCTGCGGATTCTCGGCGGAGACGAAGGTGGTGGTGATGCCGTCACGCGGCAGGGTGTGACGCAGCAGGTTGAAGGTGCCACCGTAGATGTTCTTGGCGGCGACGATGTGATCGCCGGACTGGGTGATGTTGCGCACCGCGTATTCCACGGCGGCTGCACCGGAGGCGACGGCAAGGCCTGCGGTACCACCTTCAAGAGCGGCGATACGGTCTTCGAACACGCCCTGGGTAGAGTTGGTCAGACGGCCGTAGATGTTGCCCGGGTCGGCAAGGCCGAATCGGGCCTCAGCGTGATCGAAGTTGTGGAAGACGTAGGAGGTGGTCTGGTAGATCGGCACGGCGCGGGAATCGGTGGCCGGGTCGGCCTGCTCCTGGCCCACATGCAGCTGCAGGGTTTCAAAACGGTACTTCTTGTTGTTCTCGGCCATGGGTCTTTCTCCTTGGTTGTGCTAGGTCGCGAGGATTTTTCCTTGCCACCCGCCTGCCGTGTTCGGGCGGTTGGCGAGGTGTTGGTTATGAAGTTACGACGCTTGGGCCGCGCGGCGCAAGCTGAACGTTATCGGGCTTGCCTATAGACCCTTATAAACCCTTGGAATCATTGGGATATGAGGCGGTTACGTCGGGCAAAATAGTCATCAAAAATCTCACGACACGCCGAGACACTTCCACGTCTCTTCGCGACAGAAATCTAGGAAATCATCCTCAATTTCCTGAAATCCTGTCACTGAGGTGACGTCAGCGACAGAATTTCAGGACGAATGGGATGATTTCCGAAATTTCTGTCGCTCAGATGGAACCAGCAACGGAATTTTGGGGTGGATGGTTTTATTTCCAAGATTTCTGTCGCTAGGAGTTTGAGCGATCTGTTGAATTCGGCGACGGAACCTCACCAGATGAATACCGGTTAGCGTGTCCGTATCCCTACAGACTAGTGTCAACTGTGATTATGTGACATCCGTCTGATTGATTGGAGTTTTCTAGTGTCCGACGTTACGTTGTACGACCGCGATCCGAAGTACATCCCGCGCGTGGCCGCCGTGCACGACATGTGCGGCTACGGCAAGTGCTCGCTGACCGCTGCGATTCCGATTCTCTCGGCCGCCGGCTGCGATGTGTGCCCGGTGCCGACCGCCCTGTTCTCGGCGCACACGCGCTATGCAGTGTTCACGTTCCATGACACCACGGATATCCTCTCCGGCTATCTGGATGCCTGGCAGAAGGAAGACGTGGAGCTGGATGGCGTGTATTCAGGCTTCCTCGGCTCCCCCGATCAGGTGGCGATCATTCAGCGTCTCTACCGTGAATATCCGAACGCGCTGCGTCTGGTCGACCCGGTGATGGGAGACGCCGGCGAAATGTACCCCACGTACACACCGGAGCTGTGCGAGGCAATGGGCGCGCTGGCCGATGGTGCCGACGTGTTGATGCCGAACCTCACCGAAGCGAGCATTCTCACCAAGCGTGACTATCCCGGCCAGGATATTGATGAGGCCACGGTTAACGAGCTGCTTGGTGCTCTGCTGAAGTTGGGTGCCAAGAACGTGGTGCTGAAGGGCATCGACCATGGCGATGGCAAAATCGTCAACTATATGGCCAGCGCTTCCACCGGTGTTGCCGGCAAGATCGAGCTGGCTCATGAAAAGCTGCCATACATGATTCACGGCACGGGTGACGCCTTCGCATCTGCCCTGTGCGGCGCGGTGATGGCCGGCCGCGGCCTGGCCGAGTCGGCCGAAATCGCCGGCGAGTTCGTGCGACACGCCATGGTCAGCACCCGTAACCAGCCGCATTTCGAGGATCGTGGCGTCAGCTTCGAACTGAACCTCGGCGAACTCACCGATTTGGTGAAGTGACCGCACCTTGGCTCCCCTCTCCGCTCACTGGGTCTGACGTATTCAGCGAACAATTCGGCGGGTTGTCTGTCGTCACAGGGAAGCCGACTGGGGAGCCTTGGTAAACCTTCTGAACTAATGGTGGATAACCGAGTTTTCATCCACACGTTATCCACAACACGCCAAACCGCGTCATAGTATCCACATTTGCCGGTTGCGCTTGTGCTCTTACATAAGTAACCCGCACAGTGGAATCATGAACGCTTTACCACCTACTCAGCCGACGACGAAGTCCGGCATCGACGCCGGTCTTGCCTTTCACCAGCCCATGCTGGCTTCACCTGATCCGCAGGCAATGCTGCCTTCGGAACGGATTGCGGCCACGATGGGCGACCGCAATCTGACGCCCAAACAGTTCGGCGCGCTCGGCGAGCAGTATGCCGCCGCGTGGCTGGAGGAACACGGTTGGACGACCTTGAGCCGCAATTGGCATACCCGTTACGGCGAATTGGACATCGTGATGCTCAATCCCGAGTACACGGTGGTGTTCGTCGAAGTGAAATCACGCCGGTCCATGCATTACGGATATCCGCAAGAGGCCATTACGCCGGCGAAACAGCACAATCTCAGGAAAGCCGCCTGCGATTGGCTACTTGACCGGCGTAATCGGGTGCCGCATTCGGCGGTCCGTTTCGATGTCGTCACCATCGTGCTTCGGGTGGGCAGGCCGCTCGTGCATCACATTGAAAATGCCTTCTGAAGCCCCCCCCCCAAAAAAAAACAGCCACGTTGCGAAACACATTGTGAAAGGAGTAGACATGGCTATCGGCAGCACCCTCTCAGTCGGACTGATCGGCCTTAAGGCCTTCATCGTCCAAGTGCAGGCTTTCATCAGCCCTGGCTTGCCATACTTCAGCATCATCGGATTGCCGGATGCATCGTTGTCCGAAGCCCGCGAGCGCGTGAAATCAGCGTGTCAAGCCACTGGATTCGGTTGGCCGCAAACCCGTGTGACCGTGAACATGAGCCCTGCGGCCATGCCCAAACGCGGTTCGTCGCATGATCTGGCCATCGCGGCCAGCGTCCTATGTGCGGCGGGTGCCATAGGGCATGATTGCCTAGAAGATACCATTGTGCTCGGCGAAGTGAATCTTGACGGCTCGGTGCTGCCGATTCATGGGCTGCTCCCGATCATGCTGCATGCCGAGGAACGTGGCGTGCGCAAAATGATTGTTCCCCATCGCAATCTTGACGAGGCTTCGATGGTGGATGGACTGGATGTAGTGGGCGTGAGGCATGTGGGTGAGCTCATCGAACTGATGGGCGGCGATGCCACCTATACGATTCCCGATACACCGGTTACCGACGAGACCACCACGGATCAATCGCCCACAAGTCATCCCAACGATTGTGGCGATATGAACGAGGTTCTAGGTCAGGAGCATGCCAAATGGGCACTGCAAGTGGCGGCGGCAGGCGGGCATAATCTCATCATGACCGGCCCGCCAGGCAGCGGCAAAACCATGTTGGCCTCACGTATGCCCGGCATCATGTGCCCGTTGAACGAGGCGGAACAGCTGGAGGTGGCATCGATTCGATCGCTGTGCGGCATACTGCCTCAGTACGGCATCACCGACATGCCGCCGTTCGAGGCACCGCACCACACCGCCAGCACGGCGGCCTTGGTGGGTGGTGGCAGCGGCATCGCCGTTCCCGGCGCAATCACACGCGCGCATCGAGGCATTCTGTTTCTGGACGAGGCACCGGAATTCAGCGCACGCGCCCTGCAGACGTTGCGCGAACCATTGGAATCCGGGTATGTGGCGCTTTCCCGTTCAAAAGGCAGCACCTACTACCCGGCCTCATTCCAACTCATCATGGCGGCCAACCCCTGTCCGTGCGGATACTATTACGGCACCGGCGAACGTTGCGCTTGCCGGGAAAAAGACCGTATACGTTATTTCTCGCGATTGTCCGGACCGATACTGGATCGTGTGGATATTCAGATGGCGGTGCCACCAGTCTCGCGCATTGCCGCGCAAAGCGAGCCAATCGGCGAGTCCAGTGCCGGGATACAAGCTCGTGTGATTCGTGCCCGTCAAGTGGCCAAAGACCGGTTCAGACAGTATGGATGGGTGTGCAACGCGCAAGCTTCGGGCAAATGGCTGCACGCCAATACATCGCTGAAAGCGATGGAATTGGTCAATCGGGCCCTGTCCAATCATCAACTCACATTGCGCGGGGCCGATCGCGCCATGCGTCTGTCTTGGACGCTCGCCGATCTGGCCGGCCGCGTATCCCCCACCGAGCAGGACGTCCATCAGGGCATCGAAATGAGAACGAGGATGACATGAGTAACGCTACTGATATCCGACAATCTGGCGGCACCGCAGGCAGTGTGGATCACACCGATACGGGCCTCGCTGTTTCGCGCACCATTCCCATGCCTCCCACGGATACGTTGTACCGCGCCGCGCTCACGTTCTGTCTTGATGGGGCGGATGTGATGATGTACGCCGCGCTCAAAGGCGCGGAAAGCGCCGAATCCCTCTGGCACGCGTTGGCGCAATCCCATCCAAGCCAGCCATCTGGAATCTGCGGCCCGGCGCTGTCACGCATTGACCGCATGTTCGTGGATGGCCTCACCCGATGGGGCCGCAAGGCGTCGGCGAACGCGATGCGCTCCTTCCGCAATGCACTGGCCGGCTGGCATAACCGCATGATGGACCTGCCCTCGCAAGACATCATCCAACTGGGCGACTGGTTCACTATGGATGGCACGCAATGGATTATCGGCCCCGGCCATCCATGTTGGCCCTCGCAGTTGGCCGACCTGTCCATTCGCTCCGATTGGGCGCCACCGCTGTGTTTGTGGATCAAAGGCGATCCACGCGCATTGACCAGTTGCGCCAAACCGGTCGGCATCGTCGGTTCACGGGACGTGACCGAATACGGCCGGTATGTGGCACACACCGTAGCCGAACAGGCAGTCGTTGCCGGGCATCTGGTCGTGTCCGGAGGCGCAATGGGCACGGATGCGGCGGCACATTGGGGAGCGTTGAATGCGCTGCACGGCAGAATGCCCGCCAATGTGGGCAGAACCGTTGCCGTATTCGCCGGCGGGCTCAACCATATCGGACCGATGCGTAACCGCACGCTGTTCGAACGTATCGAGGCGCAGGGTGGTGCACTGATCAGTGAACTGTGCCCAGGGACGATTCCCGAAGCCCGTCGTTTTCTACTCCGCAACCGCATTATCGCGGCCATGTCTTCCACATTGATTGTGACGCAAGCCCGGTTGCGTTCCGGAGCGCTCAACACCGCGGGATGGGCATGCGAATTGCTGCGCGAAGTGTATGCGGTTCCCGGTGACATCAATCAGCCTTGCAACGCCGGGTGCAATAAGATGATCGGCGACCACCGGGCGATGATTCTGTGTGCCGCCACATCCACTGAGGATATATGCCATGAACGGCATAAGCCCGTTATGGCGGCATGCCCAGGCATACCGAAATCCACAGGTCAGGACTCGTCCGAAAACGAGGAGGCCATGGAAGTGCCGGCAACGACTCCGTTATCGCCAGCATCCTCGGAATCATCGGCGTCACAGGAGTCGTCACAAGATTCAGGTCATTCGAAACGTTCGAAGACCAAGCATACTCAGCCTACGCGCACTCAATCCAAGGATGGGCCGGCGAGCGCAACCGCCGATTCCGGTAACGACAAAAGCAAGGGTGAAGAGCTGCCCTCGTCGCATCAGATGCCGGATCTTCGTGTCAAGCCGAAGCCCGATCCCGAGAAGGAAGCCCAACAACGTATCATTATCGCCAAGCTGCCGGAAATGGAACGCACATTAGTGGCATTGATTCGTGAATGCCGTAAACGACATCTCATCGTCACCCCGGACGCACTATTGCGCGTGGCGCGAGAGACGGTACCCGACGAGATTCCCAATATCGGCACCATACTTGAGCTACTCGGCGCATTGGAGCTGAAGGGAGTGATCGAGCGGGATGCCGGGATGCTCAAGCTGAGCAGCCGTGTCGGCTAATCGGCTTCCATGACACGGCTCGAAGGCTGTTCGGCGGGTGTGCGAGAATCGAACCCATGAGTCCGAAACGTTTGGAAGATATGTATGATGCGGTGATCGTCGGCGCCGGAGCGGCCGGCCTGTCGGCGGCGTTGGGACTGCTGCGCTCCCCCGAGATCACCGAGCTCAAGGAACAAGGCGTGGACCCGAAGATCCTCGTGGTCTCCAAACTGCAGCCGCTGCGTTCGCACACCGGTTCAGCCGAGGGCGGCATCGCCGCGAGCCTGGGCAATGTGGAGTCCGATGACTGGCACTGGCATTACTACGACACCATCAAGGGCGGCGACTGGCTGGTGGACCAGGATGCGGCCAAACTGCTCGCCGAATACGCGCCGCAGACCGTGATCAACCTGGAGCGTCAGGGCGTGGCCTTCTCCCGTACCGAGGACGGGCATATCGCCCAGCGCCGGTTCGGCGGCCACACGCGCGAGTTCGGCGGCGCCCCGGTCAAGCGCGCCGCCTATGCGGCCGACCGCATCGGCCACCAGATTCTGCACGCCTTGTGGCAGCAGTGCGTGGCCGCCGGCGTCGAGTTCGCCGAGGAATGGTATGTGACCGACCTGGTGCTCGCCGACGACGGCAAGCAGGCGGCCGGCATCGTGGCCTTTGACACGCATTCGGGCAAGATTCAGGCCATCCACGCGCGCAACGTGCTGCTTGCCACCGGTGGCGCGGGCCGACTGTTCCACACCACGTCAAATTCCTGGGATCTGACCGGCGACGGCATGGCCTTGACCTTGGCCGCCGGTCTGCAGCTGGAGGACATCGAATTTGTGCAGTTCCACCCCACCGGGCTCGCGCACACCGGCATCCTGCTGTCCGAGGCGGCCCGCGCCGAGGGCGGCATTCTGAGGAACGCCGACGGTGAGCCGTTTATGGAACGCTACGCTCCGGAGCATAAGGATCTGGCCGCACGAGACGTGGTCTCCCGCTCCATCATGGCGGAGATCGACGCCGGTCGCGGCGTCGCCGACCCGAAGGACCCGGATGGTCCGAAGGACTGCGTCTGGCTGGATATGACCGGCATCGACCCCGAACGTATGAAGGAAGTGCTGCCGCAGGTGGTCGAAACCATCGAGCAGTACGCGAACCTCGATCCGGCCAAGGACCTAGTACCCATCAAGCCCACTGCACACTACACGATGGGCGGCATCCCCATCACCACCGACGGCGAGGTGTACCGTTGGGCCGACGGTGCCGTGCAGGTAGTCGATGGACTGTTCGCCGCTGGCGAATGCTCTTGTGTCTCCGTACATGGTGCGAATCGTCTGGGCGGCAATTCTCTGCTCGACGCCTGCCTGTTCGGCACACGCGCTGGTCAGACGATGGCCGCACGCATCGCCGAGAACCCGGTTGACTCCCCCATGGCCGATGATTCGGCCGATGACATGCTGACCGATGCCGCCGATCAGGCTGCCGATTCTCGCAAAGCGGAGCTTGACGAACTGCTCGCCGGGCCAATAGATGATTCAGACGATGGAGTGCCCACCGCCAATCCTTATCAGCTCATGGCCCAACTCGGATCAGTGATGGAGCAGGCTCTGGCCGTACGTTGCACCGCTCAGACCATCGATACGGCGTTGACCCAGATCAACGGTGACATCACACCGGTTGCCGATACCTTGCGGGCCCATGACAAGACCGCCGCTTTCAATCAGGAGGTCACCGCCATCTGGGAAGTCCGTCATCTGATCGAACTGGCCGAGGTCATGCTGCACGCTTCCGAATCCCGTCAGGAATCTCGCGGATCCATGCAACGCCTTGATTTCCCCGAACGCGACGATGAGCATTTCCTTGCTCACTCGATGGTCGCCGATGATGGTTCGGTAAGTTTCAAGCCGGTGCACATCACCGACTATCCGCCCAAGAAGCGCGAGTACTGATCCGCTGGTGGTAATATCCAAGCCGCCTAGGGCTTGTGGCACAATAGGTTGGCTAATACTGGACTTGATATCCCACTGTTTCATGGAGGCAGAACATGGCTGAGGCGAGCAACACGACGGTTACCCTGCAAGTGCATCGTTTCACGCCGCGACCCGAGCGTGCCGAACGTGCACGCGGTGGCAGCCCGTTTGCCAAGAAAGGCTCCCCGTTCGGCGGCGGCTCGGATTCGGCGGCGCGCCGTCGTCCGCGCGGCAAGCAGTGGGTGCAGGAGTACACGATTCCCGCACGCCCCTCGGACACCGTGCTCGACTGCCTGCTGACCATCAAACGCACCGTCGACCCGACGCTGGCCTTCCGTTATTCGTGCGGTCATGGCATGTGCGGTTCGGACGCCGTGGCCATCAACGGCACCCCCACCCTGCTGTGCACAGCCACCATCCGCGATTGGGCCAAGCAACCCGGCGCCATGCTCGAAGTCGATGACGAAGGGTTCCGACACACCGGCACCGAGACTGAGGAATCCGACGATTCCGCGGAAAACGTCGCAAACGCGGCGACCGGCCAGAACTCAACCGCAAACGGTTCGCTGGGAGTCATCGAACTGGCGTCCCTGCCCGGCTTCCCGCCGCAGCGCGACCTCATCGCCGACATCGACCCTATGCTCAACCAGATCAGGAAGCTCACCCCGTATCTTCAGGCGGACGGCGTGCTCGCCACCACCGCCGAAGGCAAGGTGGACGTGTTCGAATACCTGCAGAACCCCGAACAACTCGCCAAATACGAGCTGCTGAGCAACTGCATCGCCTGCGGCGTGTGCGAAGGCGCCTGCCCGGTGTACGCCGGCGGCGACGCCTTCATCGGCCCGGCCGCGCTGATTTGGGCCTCCCGTTTCGTCAACGATTCGCGCGACACCAAGGCCATGGAGCGTATGGATGCCATCGACACCGCCGACGGCGTGGCCGCCTGCCAGTCCGTGCGCGCCTGCTCCCGCCACTGCCCGCGCGGCATCGATGTGGGCGAGGAGATGTGGCAGATCGTGGCTAAGGTCCGCGAGCGCTAAGCCGCGCCGCGGCTGGCTGCGGCGATCGCCTAAGCACATGCGTCGATGCATCCGCTGGGTGCCCGCACGAGAGAAGACATGAAAGAACGAATTATGGACAGAACGCAGTACACCAACCTCGCCAAGGCATGGGAATTCACCGAGGAACACGCGCGCGAACGTGAATCCGATGCGTTGACCGACACCCGTACGGCCGCCGACGAGTCCGGCCAGTTGCAGGGTTCGGCGGCGCAGGCCCGTCTGCTGGGCATGCTGGTGCGCATCACCGGCGCCGCTTCGGTGATTGCCGTGGGCACCGGCTCGCTGGTGGAGACCTTGCAGCTCGCCCATGCACTGGATAACAAGGGCCTGCTGACTGCGGTCGATTCCACCGCCCAGGGCATCGCGCTGATTCGCAAGGCGTTCGCCGAGCTGCAGGACGAGACCGACACCACGTTGCGTGCGGTGAACGCCCCGGCCAGCGTGTTTCTGCCGCGCCTCAACGCCAATGATTACGATCTGATCGTGGTGGCGGGCGACGCCGAGAACTATGCCGCCACGTTCGCCCAGGCCTCCCGTCTGCTGCGCGTGCACGGCGTGATCGTGTTCACCGATGTGCTGGCGTTGGAGGACGGTCAGGGCGGCGTGATCAATCCGGCCGACCGCAGCGACAAGGCCATCGCCATGCGTGAGCTGCTCACCACCGTCGAAGATGACGAAGGTTTCGAGTCCACGCTCACCCCTGACGGCACCGGCCTGCTCATCGCCTACAAAAAGTAACTCTGTCCTTGGCTCCCCTCGGAGAGGGGAGCCACTCTATCTCGCTTACCTCACAATTGCGCTGACGGCCACGTCCACGGCTTCGTCGGCGTCATCGGTTACGGTGACCAGTTTCGGGTCGATCGTCGAGATCATGCCATGCTCGGCCACCGGACCGTTGAGCCAGTCAAAGAGCCCCTGCCAGTATTCCTTGCCGTAGAGCACCACCGGAATATTCGCCACCTTGTGGGTCTGGACCAAGGTCAATAATTCGAACATCTCATCCAGTGTGCCGAAGCCTCCCGGGCATACGATCACGCCGGAGGAATACTTGATGAACATGGTTTTTCGCACAAAGAAGTACCGGAAGCTCATGCCGAGGTTCACCCACTGGTTCAACCCCTGCTCGTGCGGCAATTCGATGCCAAGTCCCACCGATTTGCCGCCGGCCAGTGCCGCTCCCCTATTCGCGGCTTCCATGATGCCGGGACCACCGCCGGTGATGACGGCGATGTTGCGCTTGGCTATCTGGCTACCCATGCGCCGTGCTGCCTTGTAGATCGATTCGGTGCGCTGGGTGCGTGCGGAGCCGAAAATAGAGACCGCAGGTCCGAGCTCGGCGAGCGCCCCGAAACCGTCCACGAATTCCGATTGGATGCGCAGCACACGCCATGGGTCCATGTGCAGCCAGTCGGTGTCCTGATCGGGTTTCAGCAGGTTGGCGGTGGTGTTGTCCGAGGGAATCATCTGGCCGCGTAGAATCACCGGGCCGCGATGATAGGTATCGCCCAGCGGCGAGGTGTCCTCCAGATCGACCGGGTTCACCGGTGTGGCCGCAGCCTCAGTTGCCGTCTCAGCCTCCAACGCCGCCGCATCATTCGCGGCTGTGGCTTCCAATGGTTCCATATCGTCCACGACTGCGGACTTGGATGCGGCCTCGGCTAGATTCTTTGCTTCAGCGGCCTTTTTGCCGTCGTTCTTCTTGGATTTCTTCTGCTTCTTTGCCATCCAATGTCCTCCTGTACGGCGCTATCGACTCTTCGCATTCTAGCGCCTGAAGCTCTGCGTACGTTTTCCGCGAAATCATCCTTGACTTCGTGAAGAACGTACGGTGAGTGACACTGAGCGTACGTTTTCCGCGAAATAAGGCCTCATCTCGTGAAGAACGTACACTGAGCGCGTCTCAGCGTACGGTTTTCACGAAACAAGGCCAACAATGGAGTAGGGACCATCTAAGCCATCAGTGGCGGAAGTCGATTTCCACACTGGCGGTGCCGTCGGCGAGGGTGCCGGGGTGTTCCGTGGGCGTGGTGGGCTCTGTGGTGTGGCTTGACTGCCCGATGCCATCACCATCAATCGATTCGTCATCCTCCGCATCAGCCGCTGCTGCGGCTGCGGTCTTCTCGAATCGCTTGGACTGACGGCTCAGCAGCACACCGGAAATCGCGGCGGCGATCAGGGAGGCCACCAGCACGCCGAAGCGCGCCTCAGCGGAAAGTTCCGCGTTCTTGTACGCCAGCGAAGCGATGAGGAAGGACACAGTGAAGCCAATGCCGCAGGCGACGGCAGCGGGAATCATGTCGCGCACACGCAGCCCCTTGGCCATCTTGAGCCCGCCCACATGCGTGGACAGCCATGCGGTGGTGATGATACCCAGAGGTTTGCCGACCACCAAAGCCACAATCAGTGCGATGACCAGCGGCGAGGCCAACAATAGCGGGCTCATCGACTCGAAGTGTACGCCGGTGGCGAACAAGGCGAAGATGGGCAGGGCCAGCAGTGCGGAGAATGGCTGGAGCTTGTTGGCATAGCGTTCGGCACGCGGCGAGAGTTCGCCGTGCATTTCACGAGAGGGGGTCAGCAGGCCAACCAGCACGCCGGCCAGTGTGGGGTGCACGCCTGCCTCGAACATCATGATCCAAGCGAGGATACCGACGATGCCAACCGCGATCCACGGCACTTTTTTCAGTCGTACGAGGTATGCCCAGATGGCGGCGCATACGGCGATGCCGATGAACCAATACCAGGCGTTAATCGAGGAGAAGAATACGGCGATCAGAATAATGGCCAGCAAGTCATCGACGGTGGCAAGCGTCATCAGGAACGCGCGGATCGAACCGGGCAGGGCCTTGGCAAACAGGGCGAGCACGGCCAGTGAGAACGCGATATCCGTGGCGGTGGGCACTGCCCAGCCGTGCGACATCTCCGAGAACGGAATGCTGCTGCCGGTGGTGGTCAGAATCAGCGTGCCGGGTTCACCAGGCCCGATCTGAGAGAACAATGCCGTGACGGCCAGGAACAGGATGGGCGGGGCGATCATGCCGCCCACCGCGCACAGCATCGGCACGGCGGCCGCTTTCGGATTGGCAAGCGAGCCGGTGGTGAGTTCCTGCTTCAGTTCGAGGCCCACGGTCAGGAAGAAGATGGTAAGCAGACCATCCTGGGCCCAGTGGCCAATAGGCAGGTCGAGATTGGTGTAGGGGATGAACAGATGCGTTTCCGCTACGGTCTCGAACGCATGCGCGGTGGCGGGCAGATTCGCGAGCACCAGGCCGGTGAGCGCGAAGCCAAGCATGATGAGTCCGGAAATACGGTCTGAGGCGGCGATTCGCCTGATGGTGGACCAAAGTCCCTTCTTCGCGCCGGCGGTCGTGGCCATCGCGTCTCCTTGCTGCACTCTCTTGGATGAACCGTATGTAATAGTACGGAATATCTCAGGACGTTCCGCTCCGGGCTGAGTCGCGAAGGGCAACCTTAGCCCAACCCTGTGTGGCCGACTCAACCGACTCAGACGGGCCAATACAATTGGAAAAGCCTCGGAAGCATTTCGCTTTCGAGGCTTACTGTGCGCCAGACAGGATTCGAACCTGCGACCTGCTGATCCGTAGTCAGCTGCTCTAATCCGCTGGGCTACTGGCGCATACCACTGTTGTCCCCGTGGTTCGGGAGTGCGCCAGACAGGATTCGAACCTGCGACCTGCTGATCCGTAGTCAGCTGCTCTAATCCGCTGGGCTACTGGCGCATGTTGTCTTTCAGACAACTCGATATATAATACACGCCGTTCAGCTGAATGCAACTCGGCGTGTTGCGGCGAGTCGCATTCATCTTAATCGCCGCCGCAACGGCGTATTTACTGGCCTCACGCCTCGTGTGTACGGACTCGGTCAAGCAAAACCGACTGCGCAACCTTGAGACGTCCCTGCGGCACATCCACGGCTTCGCGCAGGAGTTTGGGCGTGCTGGAACCCTCTACGGACGCCTTGTCCACAATCACCTGCCTCACATCATCCAAACTCGGCAACTGGAACATCGTGTCCTGCAACGTACGTTCGATAATCGAACGCAACCCGCGTGCGCCGGTCCCCTGCTTGATAGCGATATCAGCAATCGCCCGAATGGCCTGTTCTGTGAATTGCAGGTCGACGCCGTCGACGGCGAACAGTTTACGGTACTGCTTGATCAGCGCGTTGGCTGGCTGGGTGAGAATCGCCGTCAGATCGTCTACGGTAAGTTCCTTCAGCACACTGGTGACCGGCAAACGTCCGATAAACTCAGGCAACAGTCCGAACTCGGCCAGATCATCGGCATTGACCTGTTCGAGCAATTCCTCGTCTTTCATGTCGGCGTCATGCCAATTCGCGCCGAAGCCGGTCTCTCGACGGCCTAATCGCTTGCGAACAATGTCCGTCAGCCCCACGAACGCACCGCCGCAGATGAATAGGATGCCGCGTGTGTCCATCTGCGCAACGTCCTGCTCCTTATGCTTGCGCGTGCCCTCCAACGGCACGGAGGCGATGGTTCCTTCCAAGATCTTCAGCAACGCCTGCTGAACGCCCTCACCGGACACATCACGGGTGATGGAGGTGTTCTCACCGGATTTGCGGGCGATCTTATCGATTTCGTCAATGTAGATGATGCCGTGCTGGGCTCGGCTTACGTCGCCATCCGCAGCTTGGAGAAGACGTTGGAGCACGGTTTCCACATCGTCGCCTACATAGCCGGCCTCGGTCAGGGTGGTGGCGTCGGTGATGACGAACGGCACGTTCATTACGCGGGCCAACGCCTGCGCAAGATAGGTTTTGCCCACGCCGGTGGGGCCGAGCAACAGAATGTTTGACTTGGCGACCTCGACGTCAGCCAAAGGGTCATTGCTGCGGCGGGCAGCACGCGTCTGGGCGGGAGCGGATTGCTTGGCTTGTTTGCCGGTCTGGCCACCGTGCCCGTTATTCCCGTCAAGCTGCTCAGCGGACTCCTGAAGCTCCATATTAACGCGTTTGTAATGATTGTATACGGCCACGGACAATGCGCGCTTGGCGTTCTCCTGACCGATGACGTAGCGGTTGAGATAATCGAAGATCTGAGCGGGCTTGGGCAGGCTCAGCGAATTGACCTCGGCATCTTTGACACGCTCCTCGGAGATGATGTCCACGCACAGGGCGATGCATTCATCGCAGATGGAGGCATTGGGACCGGCCACCAGTTTTCGTACCTGATGTTCGGTTTTGCCGCAGAACGTGCAACGGGGTACGTCCTCGTTGTAGCTCACCACACGTCCCATGATTCTCCTTTGCCGACTACGCCGCACCGTCGAACCGCCACGCTGCGCATTATCATTGTCATCCTTGAAATACAATACCCCCGGTCGTTGCCGACCGAGGGTATTGCAATGTCCGGAAGTTTTACTGGCGGTGTTCCAACACCTCGTCCACGATGCCGTATTCCTTGGCTTCAGGAGCGGTCAGGAAAGTGTCCACTTCGATGTCGCGGCGAATCTTCTCGACGTCCTGGCCGGTGTGCTTGGCGAGGGTCTCCTCCAGCCATTCGCGCATACGCAGCATTTCCTTGGCCTGAATCTCGATCTCCGTGGCCTTGCCGAAGCCTTGGTCGATGGCCGGCTGGTGGATGAGCACACGGGCGTTCGGCAGCATCAGGCGCTTGCCCTTGGTGCCGGAGGCCAGCAGAATGGCGGCGGCGGAGGCGGCCTGGCCGAGGCACACGGTCTGCACGTCGGGCTTGATGTACTGCATGGTGTCGTAGATGGCGGTCATGGCCGTCATCGAACCGCCGGGTGAGTTGATGTACATCATCACGTCACGGTTCGGATCTTGGGATTCGAGGACCAGCAGCTGGGCCATCACGTCGTCGGCGGAGGCGTCGTCCACCTGCACGCCGAGGAAGATGATGCGATCCTCGAACAGGCGGGAGTAGGCGTCCTGGGTCTTCATGCCATACGGGGTCTTCTCCACGAACTGCGGCATGATGTAACGGTTGGTCGGCGCGGGCTGGGCTGCGCGGGCGGAGGCCGGCATGAAACCGGCTACGCCCTGACGGCCGGCCAAGCGGTCGGCACGGGCGGCGAACTTTGCTTCTTCACTTGCCATGAGTCTCACTCCCCCTGCTGGTTGTTGCCGATGGTGTCCGGCGTGGTCACGAGCTTGTCCACGAAGCCATAGTCGAGGGCTTCCTGGGCGGTGAACCAGTGGTCGTATTCGTTGTCGCGGTAGATTTCCTCGAGGGTGTGGCCGGTCTGCTCAGCGGTCAGCTCGCTCATGGTCTTCTTCATGTCCATGATGAGCTCGGCGTTGATGCGCACGTCAGTGGCGGTGCCGCCGATGCCGCCGGAAGGCTGGTGCATGAGCACACGGGCGTGCGAGGTCAGGTAACGCTTGCCCTTGGTGCCGGAGCTCAGCAGGAACTGGCCCATGGAAGCACACATGCCCAGGCCCACGGTCGCCACGTCAGGCTCGATGAGCTGCATGGTGTCGTAGATGGCCATGCCGGCGGTGATGGAGCCGCCCGGCGAGTTGATGTACAGCCAGATGTCCTTCTTCGGGTCTTCGGCGGCCAGCATCAGCAGCTGAGCGCAGATGCGGTTGGCCATATCGTCCTTGACCTCTTCACCCATCCAGATGATGCGGTCTTTGAGCAGACGGTTGAAAATCGGGTCGACGGGGCCGGCCGGGACGTCATCGCCCGCCATGACCGGCAAGGTCGCAAAGGTATTGCTCACCTTGATTCTCCTTCTAATTACTCGAACATTGTTCAGACTACCGCCTTGAAGCGACTGAAGGCGTCTTTTCGCGTGCTTTTTGGCGGGTAGCGTAGGGATTTCGGGTTATTCCAAGGTGTCGAGGACGTCGTCAATGAGGAGGCGGGTCTGGGAGGCGGCATCGTCGCCCAGACGCGGGAAGCGACGGGCGGCATTGGCGGGGCTGGCACCGGCGGCTCGCGCTACGTTGGACTTGCTGGCACCATGGGCCACGGCTTTTTCCGCGAGCCGATCGACCAGTGAATCGGCGACTTGGCGCATCTGTTCGGCCACCCATAATTGGGCCATATCCGCAGGTAAGTCGTAGTCTTCGGCCACATCGCTGGCTGCCTCCTGAATGGCGGCCCATAACACCATGAATGGCTTTCGATAGTAGTCAATCTGCTCAGTGAGCGGCTCAGCGGCAAGCAATTCAAGTGCCGAGCGAATTTCTGTATTTTCTGACATAGCTTTCTTTACCTCGGCTCCCCTCTCTGAGGGGAGCTGTCGCCATAGGCGGCTGAGGGGAGTTTCGACCGGGGCAGCTCCCCTCAGAGAGGGGAGCCAGAATATATGTATTTACTTACTTACGACTCAGCAACCACTTTGATATCAGTGACGACGTGGCCACGGCCATGCCGACCGGTACAAAGAAGGTAATCGGCGCTTCAGAGAGCTCCATCACCAAGCACATGGCCATAAGCGGTGCCTGCTGTGAGGCCGAAAGCAACGAAGCCGCACCGATCAAGGCACACACAGTTACCGAATCAGTCGGAAACATCAGTATCCATACGAGACCGAGCATCGCACCCAGCGTGGAACCTAATGCGATGCCGGGCTGCAGCACACCGCCCGACGCACCGGAGCGAATGGTCATCAGCGTCACCAGCGCTTTGGCAACAAAGGTGAGTGCCAACACACCCAGCAACATCCAGATATTGGACTGGGACAGCGGGAAACCGGCGTTCATCACGGATCCAGAAGGGCCGCTCCCACCCTGAAGCATGGCCCAGAACGATGCCATTCCAGAGCCCGCTCCCCCGCCAGAGGCCGAATCGGATACATTACCGCCGCCCGTCAGCAAGTTCCATGGAGAGGCGGCCGCTGAAGATGCCGACTGCATGGCACCAGCAGTGCCGGCGGTTTCAGGAATGAATGTGCTGAATCCAAGTTGCGCTGCGGCACGGCCGTTGCCCATCACCTGCGGCACAACAATCGCCACCAAACCGGTGATGAGACCAGCCAGCGTCATCTGCCACAGAATAGCCTTACCGGTTGGCTTGTGCGCTTCCGCCCATTGCGAACCTTTTCGGAACAATGCGCCGCCCACTCCACATGCCGCACCGCAGATCAGAGCGAACAGCATTAACGTTGGCGTGGATTCCGGTTGCATGGCGGTAATGTCGTAGAACAGGCAATGCCCTTTGATCGCAACCGCCACGAATGCGGCAATGGCAGACATGCCCAGTCCAAACGCAACTTTTTCGATTGTCACATCTACCAACAGGATTTCGACGGCGAAGAACATGCCGGCCAGTGGCGCGTCATAGACGCCTCCTAGACCGGCACCGGCAGCCACTGCCACCACCATGCGCCGGTCGATGCCGTCAACGCCCTCGATATGGAACAGGTCGCAGAAACGTTGCGCGAGCATGGCACCGAGTTCGCGTGGGGCGACTTCTCGGCCGATCGAGGCACCGGAGCCGACGATGAAAATCTGCAATACCACATGCGCAATGGTTTGCCAGAAAGGCATTCGCTTTCCCGCCACGGCCTTCTTGACTGAGGGCACCGCAGTCGTTTTGTGTCGCAGCAGATACCAGATAATGCCTGCGATGCTGAGTCCCACGGTCACCGATATCGCACGGCGTGCAGCGGGCACGCCGAATGGACCAGGCAATTCTGGGCCTTCGATGTAGCCGAGCAGCACATGTTCAACGCCGTAGAGCAACAGGGTCAGCAGACCTGCTCCCACACCGATGAGCACGCCGAGCACAATGGTCGCCGCAGCGAGCCAACCAAGGCGTTTGATAGTAACCGTTGGCTGCATGTCAACCTCCGCACCCTATGCAACGAGTATGCCTTGGGAACTCCCCTCAGTCTCGCCACGCTCGACAGCTCCCCTCAAAGAGGGGAGCCAAAGAAATAGTCCTTTTGCCAGAATAGGAAGAGCCCGGAACCATGAAACACGATTCCGGGCTCAAACAATCACGCTAACGCGATGAGGCTATGCTCACTCAGCATCCTTGGCGTCATCCTTGGCGGACAGTTCGTCGGCCACGGCGGCAGCAGCGGAAGCGGCCTCGACGGACTCGGACTCTTCGTCCTCAGCGGCCTCGCCCAGGAAGGCGGAGAGGTCCACAACCTCGCCATCAGCGGTGAACTTGACGGCGCGCATGCCGGCGAGCAGGCCCTTGGAACGGCCGACTTCCTGCACAGCGGAGCCAAGCTGGCCATTCTTGATGATGGCCTGGATGAAGTTGTTCGGATCCATGCCGTACTGCTGGGCGATGGAAGCGAGGAAGTTGAACACGTCGGACTGGGACACCTGAACGTCCAGCTTCTCGGCCAGAGCGTCGAGCACCATCTGATCGCGCAGATCCTTCTCCACGGTCTCCTCGGCCTGAGCCTTCTGCTCCTTGGTGGCCTTCTCCGGGTCCGGGGTCATGCCCTTGAGCTGCTCTTCGACCATGTTGGCCTTGACGCCCTTCGGCACCGGGATCTCGAGGCCTTCCTGCAGCTTGGCGATGAAGGCATCGCGAGCCTCGGTGGCCTGACGACCTTCGGCGTCCTGAGCGGCAGCCTTGCGGATGTCAGCCTTGAGCTCGTCCAGAGTGTCGAACTCGGAAGCTTCGGAAGCGAACTCATCGTTCAGCTCCGGCAGTTCCTCAGCCTTGACGGAGTTGACCTTGACCTTCACGGTGGCCTTCTGGCCCTCGTGCTCGCCGGCTTCCAGCGTGCCTTCGAAGGTGGTCTCCTCGCCGGCGGACAGGCCGTCAAGGGCCTCGTCCAGACCGTCGAGCATGGTGTTGGAGCCGAGCTCGTAGCTCACGCCTTCCTGGGAGTCGACGGTCTCGCCGTCAATCTCAGCAGTCAGGTCGATGTTGGCGAAGTCGCCCTTGGCGGCCGGGCGGTCCACGCCGACCAAGGTGCCGAAGCGCTGACGCAGGGTCTCGAGGCGCTTGTCGACGTCCTCATCCTTGACTTCCGGCTTGGAGATGGCGATCTCAAGACCGTCGATTTCCGGCAGTTCGATGTCAGGACGACGCTCGACGGTGGCGGTGAACTTCAGCTTGGTCTCGTCGTTGGCGGACTGCGGAACATCCTGCACGTCGAACTCCGGCTGAGCCATCGGACGAATCTTCTTCTCATCCAGGGCCTTGGAGTACAGCTCCGGGACCGCGTCGTTCACGGCCTCACCGGCGACGGCGGCGAAACCGATGCGCTGGTCGATGATCTTGCCGGGAACGTGGCCCTTACGGAAGCCGGGAACGTTCACCTGCTTGGCGATTTCCTTACGGGCCGCATCCAGATACGGGTTGAGCTCTTCCGGTTCAACAGTGACGGTGAGCTTCACCTTGGTGGGCTCGAGGTTACGAACGCTGATCTTCACGCTAATGACTCCTCAAAAGTCGTTATTTCTTACAGTTCTGCCGTAAGGCAACCTCTACATGATAACGCCACTTACGGACGGTGCAATGAGTTTCACTTGCCAGTTCCTTGCGCCCTGCTCGATCAGGAACGTCTCGACGTCCACTTCCACCGGGTCTTCCACCCAGCACAGATTGCGTAGGATCTGTGGCTTGATGATCATCTCGGCCGGCGTGCGGGTGTCTTCGGCGATGCGGTTGATCACACGCCGCACCCGTTGCAGACGGTCATAACGCTCCGGATGGCGCTGTTGCCACAGCCGCATGGATCGGGGCGCGTTCACCACACCGTTTTCATCCTGTTCGGGGGCGGGCATGGTAGGCCATTGGGTGGGCTTCAGGGCTATGGCTCGATCGATGGCCTGCTTCCAGACCTTCGGTTTGACCACACGCTGAATCGGCGCGTACCGCTCGAACATTTTGTCCTGCTCGGTGCCGGTATGGATGCGCACACGCTCGTTCAGGGATCGGAGCGCGCGGAATTGGGCAGCATTGTGCGGCTTGTTGGTCGCCGCCTCGATGATTGATGAATCGGCCAATAACAGGCTGGGCGCAATATCGTATTGCCGGGCGAGTCGGTCGCGCTCCTCCCATAGGGATTTGGCGATGGCCAAGCCCCTTGGATCACGACTCAGCTGGGTGATGCGCGAGATACGCAGCCAAGGAATCGGATGCGGTTTGCGCGGGGCAAGGCCCGCAACCAAAGCGTGAGAAAACTCTTCAGCGGCCCACTCGTCCTTGCCTGCGGCTTTCAGGTCACGACGCATCATGGTTTCAAGTTCGATAAGCACCTCCACGTCGAGCGCCGCATAGTTGCGCCAGTCGCGCGGCAGCGGACGGTAGGACCAATCGGCGGCGGAATGCTCTTTGGCTAGCGTGATGCCGAGGTAGTGTTCGGTGACGGCGGCCAGACCAAAGCGGTGCAGGCCGAGCAATCGCGCCGCTATTTCCGTGTCGAACAGGGCTTTGGGTTTGAGCCCGATTTCGGCGAATCCGGGCAAGTCCATCAGAGAATCATGCAGAATCCACGTGGCGTCGCCCACGGCGTCATTGAATTCATTCCAATCAGCTCCGGCCCGGGTCAGGGCGACGGGATCAAGCAAGGCGATGCCTGCACCCTCACGTTTGAACTGAATCAGCCAATCCTCGTGTCCATAGCGGAAGCCGGACGCCCGTTCGGCGTCGGCGGCCAGCGAGCCCGTCGCCTCGGCCAGCGCATCGCAGACACGATGATAGCCGTCCAGCGTCGAAGTGACATCGGGTACTCCCCCGCGAGGCTCTTTCAGCAGTCGGGGTTCGGTGTCACGGACGTCACTCAACTGGCGTCATCCTCCTCAAAACGGATGGTGGATCTGATGAATGCGGCCCACGAGCGGACTTGTGCGCCGGCGTCCATAGTACCGTCCGGCCCGGTCCCGTCAAGCGGGGTCCATGAGACGCGAATCTCACACCCGGCGCTGGTGGAGCCGGCCATCGAGCCAAAAGCCGTGTTTTGGGTCACGGTGACTGTGCCGGATACCGAATCCGGCTCGATGCCGTCGAAATAGTCGCACATGTCATCCCAGTACATGCCGGGGGTCAGAGAATCGTTTTCGGCGGTTTCCAGCGGCAGTCGCGCGAACGCCACGCAACGCCAGTTGGAATCCCAGTCAATGCGCAGCTCATGAGCATAAAGCATCATGATCCAGCCTGTGGCGATTCGTGATTCGGCATCGCTGCCAAGACCGGCGGAAAAGGCATCGCCGAGGGCACGCTCTCCCGCTTCGAATTCCACGCCGATACCATAATCGGCCAAGGTGGAAGGCACGGGAATCTCCCGATAGCGCACGTCATGGATGCGCTTCATGGTGCTGACGGATTCGACGGCTGCCCATACTTCATCCGGCACACCCTGAGGGCGCACGGGGCGTCCGTCGTTGGACTCTCCCGTAGGAAATGCGTAGATGTCGGCCATATCTCTAGGGTATGGGCGAACGGGCCGAATCGTGGTATTTACGCGCGGTTCGGCCCTGCAATTTAATACACGGTGAAGCCGTGGTCCTTGAACTGGTTGGCCACCCGTTCGCGGGTGGCGGCGTTGGGTCCCTTCTGGTTCTCCAGCGGGTATGGGATGCGCAGTTCGTGCCACTTCGGGCGGCCAAGCTGGTGGAATCCCAGCACGTCGATGTGTTCGACGGCATCGCCGAAGGACTCGCAGATCTTCGCCACGTTTTCGACGTTCTCTTCGGAGTCGGTCAGGCCCGGCACGAGCACAAATCGCACCCAGATCTTCTTGCCGGCCTTGGCCAGTCGCTGGCCAAAATCGATGGTGGGCTGCAAGGTGCCGCCGGTGACCTTGTGATAGGTCTCCTCGTCGCCGGATTTGACGTCGAGCAGACACAGGTCGATGTCCTCGAGCATCTCGTCGGTGTAATTCGTGTTGAGGAAGCCGGACGTATCGAGGCAGGTGTGCACGCCCATCTCCTTGGCGGCATGGAACACACGCGAGACGAAGGCGGGCTGCATCATGGATTCGCCGCCGGAGAAGGTGATACCGCCATGCGTGGCCTTGAACAGGTCCTTGTAACGATCGACCTTCTTGATCATGGCGTCAAGGTAGACGGGCTTGCCGTCGCGCATCTTCCAAGTGTCCGGGTTCTGGCAGTACTGGCAGCGCAGCGGGCAGCCGGACATGAACACGGTCATGCGGGTGCCCGGTCCATCCACGGAGGTGTTGATGTCCCAAGAGTGGACGAAGCCGATATCACCGGATTTCAGGGCGGAAAGGCGGTCACGTCGGTCGAGTCCGATTGGGGATTCAAAGCCGGAAAGGCCACCCATCAAAGTCTGCGAGGCATAGGTCTTCGATTCCTTGAGCATATGCCTGGTCGTGGTGCGGAACGTGGGTGTTGCGGGCATCGTTGTCCTCCTGTTCCAAATGATGCGAAAGTCTGTGGGAAATAAGGAAGGGGTGGAGCCGTGCCCCACCCCTTCAGTTAGTCATTGCCGCGGTTCGCGGGGTTGGTCATCAGTCGACGACGGCACCCTGGTGGAAGGTACGGGAGATGACGTCGAGCTGCTGCTCCTTGGTGAGCTTGACGAAGTTCACCGCGTAGCCGGAGACACGCACGGTCAGGTGCGGGTACTTTTCGGGGTGCTCGACGGCGTCCTCCATGGTCTCCTTGCGCAGAACGTTGATGTTCGCGTGGTAGAGGCCGTGGCCGTTGCCGGCGTCCAGGATGCCGACCAGATTGCCGATGCGCTCGTCCTCGTCGCGGCCCAGGCCATCAGGGGTGATGGTGTTGGTCAGCGAGATGCCGTCAAGAGCGTCGTTGTAGTCGATCTTGCCGACGGAGAACATGGACGGCAGCATGCCGTGGGAGTCCATGCCGTTCTCCGGGTTGGCGCCCGGAGCGTACGGGGTGCCCTTGGCGTGGCCGGACGGGAAGGAACCGGTGTTCTTGCCGTACTCGACGTTGGAGGTGATCGTCAGGATGGACTGGGTCGGGACGGCGCCGCGGTAGACCGGGAGCCTCTTGACCTGGCCCATGACCGTGGAGACGACCCACTTGGCGATGTCGTCGGCGCGGTCGTCGTCGTTGCCGTAGACCGGGAACTCGCCCTCGGTGCGGTAGCCGACGATCAGGTCGTCGTCGGCGCCCTCAACGTACTCGTACTCGTGGCCTTCCAGGGTCTTCGCGTCCTTGTTGTAGATCGGGTAGACCTTGGCGTACTTGACGGCGGCGAGGGAGTCGGCGGCGATGGACAGACCGGACATGCCGCAGCCGAGGGTGCGGTACACTTCCTTGTCGTGCAGGGCCATCTCGATGGACTCGTACGCGTACTTATCGTGCATGTAGTGGATGATGTTCAGGGCCATGACGTAGGTCTCGGACAGCCATTCGAGGGCCTTCTCGTAGTTGTTCTTGACCTTCTCGTAATCGAGGGTGCCGTCGGCCTCCGGGGTAATCGGCTCGATCACGCCCTTGTCGATGACCTGCATGCCGGTCATCTCGTCGCGGCCGCCGTTGATGGCGTACAGCAGGGCCTTGGCGGAGTTCACGCGGGCGGCGAAGAACTGCATCTGCTTGCCCACGCGCATCGGGGAGACGCAGCATGCGATGGCAGCGTCGTCGCCCCAGTGGCTACGAATTTCCTTGTCGGACTCGTACTGGATGGCCGAGGTGTCGATGGAGATCTTGGCGCAGAAGCGCTTGTAGGCCTCAGGCAGCTTCGGATCCCAGAAGATGGTGATGTTCGGCTCGGGGCCAGGTCCGAGGTGCTCGAGGGTCAGGGTGTTGAGCAGACGGAACGAGGTCTTGGTGACCATCGAACGGCCGTCATCGCCGAAGCCGGCGTCGGACCAGGTCGCCCAGTACGGGTCGCCGGAGAAGATCGAATCGTAGTCCTTGGTACGCAGGAAGCGCACGATGCGCAGCTTCATGACGATGTTGTCGATGAGCTCCTGGGCGTCGGTCTCGGTGATCTTGCCGGCCTGGAGGTCGCGCTCGATGTAGCAGTCGAGGAAGGCGGAGTTGCGGCCGAAGGACATGGCGGCGCCGTCCTGGGACTTGATGGAGGCCAGGTAGCCCATGTAGGTCCACTGCACGGCTTCCTGCGCGGTCTGGGCCGGGCGGGACAGGTCGAGGCCGTACTCGTTGCCGAGGTTGATGAGCTTCTTCAGAGCCTTGATCTGCTCGTCGTGCTCCTCACGGAAGCGGATCCAGTGCTCGATCTCCGGCTCGGTGAAGTCGTTGCGGTACGGCACGGAGTCCTTGTCGCGCTTCTTGAAGGCGATGAGCTTGTTCACGCCGTACAGGGCGACGCGGCGGTAGTCGCCGATGATGCGGCCACGGCCGTAGGCGTCCGGCAGACCGGTGAGGATCTTGTTGTGGCGGGCGACCTTGATCTGCTTGGTGTACACGCCGAAGACGCCGTCGTTGTGGGTCTTGCGGTACTTGGTGAAGATCTTCTTGATCTCCGGATCCGGTTCCTTGCCGGCTTCCTTGATGGCCTGCTCGACCATGCGCCAGCCACCGTTCGGCATCATCGCGCGCTTGCAGGGAACGTCGGTCTGGAGGCCAACGACCACGTTATCGACTTCCGGGGAGTCGATGTAGCCGGCCGGGAAGGCGTCGACGTCGGCCGGGGTATGGGTGTCCACGTCGTAGACGCGCTGCTTGCGCTCCACGGCCAGGTAGTTGTCGTCGAGGTACTTCCACAGGTGCTTGGTCTTCTCGGTGGCAGGAGCCAGGAATGTCTCGTCGCCCTCGTACGGGGTGTAGTTCTTCTGGATGAAGTCGCGGACGTCAATATCCTTCTGCCAGTTGCCCTCGGTGAAGCCGGCCCACGCCTTGGCGTCGAGCTCCTCCTGGGAGACAGCTGCATTTTCCACTGCGGTCATGTCACTCCTTAAATGGGGTTGTAGGTTTCGCATCTTCACGGAACCCTTGGTTCAACAGTGTAGTTGGCACTTGCTTGAGAAAAGCTGAAATTGGGAGTGAGCTATCTCACATTGTTTCTGTGAACGCTACCATTCCAATGGCTTCTAGATATTGATGGGACTATTGCACGTCTCCAGATATGGGAAACCGCTCATACTGTGATGTTCGTATGAGCGGTTCGGTCTTGAGATTGACAGCAGAACCGTATCCGTCAGTTTTCGACCGTCAATCCTCGGGGCGAGCCTGTGCGGGTTTCACGCCGTAGTTCTTCCAGCGCCGGTTCTCCTCCTCCCATCTGGCATTGCGGTCCACCACGATGTCCCACGCATGTTCGGCGTCTTCCTTGGTCTTGTACGGACCCATGCGCTGTTCGATCGGTGAGACCATGCCCAACTCGGCCTGCTTCTTGACGGTGTTGAAATACCACTGCTTCTTGTTATCGTCTGTCATTGGTACCTCCTCAACGGTATTACTTGCTCCCGCTGGCGGGAGCAATATATGTTTATTCCCTGAATGCGTTGGTGACGGGCAGTCGGCGGTCGCGGCCGAACGCGAGGGCCGTGACCTTCGGTCCCAGCGGGTATTGGCGGCGCTTCCATTCGGCGCGGTCCACCAATCGCATCACGGTGTCTACGGTGACCTGGTCGAAGCCGTCGGCTAACAGGTCGGCGCGGCCGTGCGCGTGCTCGATGTATGCGGCGAGCACCTTGTCGAGCAGCGCGTATTCGGGCAGGGAGTCGGAGTCCTTCTGCCCGGGGCGCAACTCGGCCGAGGGTGCCTTCTCGATGGAGGAGACCGGAATCATCACGCCGTCCTTCAACGGGATGCCGGTGTTGCCGTCCTCGTTGCCCACGATCTTGAGACCGCCGATGCCGACGCCTGCGGCCGCGGCCTTGTTACGCCAACGGCTGATCTCCCAGACACGGGTCTTGAGCAGGTCCTTGATGGGTGCGTAGCCGCCTACCGCATCGCCGTAGATGGTCGAGTAGCCGCAGGCGAGCTCTGACTTGTTGCCGGTGGCCACGGCGAGCAGACCGCGCGAATTGGAGCTGGCCATCACGATCACACCGCGGATGCGGGCCTGCAGGTTCTCGGCGGAGACGCCATCAAGGTCAAGTTGCTGTTGGTAGGCGTTGAACAATGGCTCAATGGGCTGGACCTCGTAATGGGCGCCAATGTTGGAGGCCAAATCGGCGGCGTCGTCTTTGGAACCGTCGGAGGAGTACATGGAGGGCATGGAGATGCCCCAGACGTTCTCGCCGCCGCATGCGTCGGCCGCCATGGCGGCTACCAGTGCGGAGTCGATGCCTCCTGAGAGGCCCAGCGTCACGCCGGTGAAGTGGTTCTTGGCCATGTAGTCCTTGAGGCCGAGCACGCAGGCGGTGTATACCTCTTCGTCCGGGTCGAGTTCCGGAACAATCTCGGCCTTGGCCTGATGTTCGGCGGCGGAATCGAAGTCCCAGAACGTCAGGTTTTCCATGAACATCGGGCTGCGTTCGATAAGCGTGCCGTCGGCGTCGACCACGAAGCTGCCGCCGTCGAAGACGAGGTCGTCTTGACCGCCGACCTGATTCAGGTAGATGACCGGGGCGTTAACCTCGGCGGCACGACGCTGGGCGAGCTCGAAACGGGTGTTGGTCTTGCCTTCCTCATACGGCGAGCCGTTGATGGTGAGCAGCAGGTCGATGTTCTTGGTGGCCAGGTCGGCCACCGGGCCGCCGTCCTGCCAGATGTCCTCGCAGATGGCCACGCCAATGGTGGCGCCGTCCACGTCGAGGGTCACGGAGCGGTCGCCGGCGGAGAAGATGCGGAATTCGTCGAACACGCCGTAGTTGGGCAGGAAGTGCTTGTCGTAGCCAGCCCAGACCACGCCTTGGTGCAAGACCACCAGTCGGTTGCGCGGCTTGGAGGTCTTGCGGTCGGTGCCCACGGTGCCGACCACCACGAACAGATCGCCGAGGCCGTCGTCGTTGAGCTGGGTGGCGAGTTCGTTGGCCTTGTCCCATGCGGCTTGGCGGAAGGTGCGGCGCAGGGCCAGATCCTCGATGGGGTATCCGGTGAGGGTCATTTCCGGGAAAACAACCACTTGGGCGTTTCCTGCGGCGGCTTTACGGGAGTAGTCGAGCACCTTGGCGGCGTTGGCGTCAAGCGCGCCGACGCAGGTGTCGATCTGGGCGAGTGCGAAGCGAAGCTGTGTCATAGATTCTTAGTGTAGCCGCGTATGACGTCGGATTGCCTGTTCTTCCGGCTTGGCGTCATTCATTAGGTCGTTTTTGCGTTCATTAGGTCACTGCAATGCGATATCAGTCGTTGCAATGGCGCGATTCCAACAACCAGTATCGCCGTTCACCGACCTAATGGACGATGAATCGACCTAATGAACGAATGCCACTCCCCTCAGTCAGCTTCGCTGATAGCTCGTCCTGCACTTATGGACGGGCGAGGCCCGCGCATATCTGGTTCGGCTGTCGCCTCACCTTCGGCTACAGACAGCCCACTGGGCTGTCTGCCTAACGCCTCAGCCTCCGGAGGCGAGCCAGAAAAGGATTTACTTCAGCTCGTTGAGCACGCGCAGAGCGGTGTTGACGTAGAAGTTGACGAAGGTGGGAATGGATTCGTCGAGACCCACGAAATGCGGGCTATGCCAGTCGGCGCAACCTTCCTGGCCGTTTGACCCGACGAACGCGAACACCGGCAACGTCACCTTGGCGAATTCGCAGAAGTCCTCCCCCGCCATCGACTGACGTATCGGTTCGAGCTGCGCGTAGTCGTTGACATCCGCCGCCACGGCCTTGGCGAGACCTGGATCGGAGACCAGCGGGTCTTGAAAGTCATCCCAGACCACGTCGGCGCTGATGCCGTATGCCTCGGCGGTGTGTTCCACCACTTCCTTGAATCGGCGGCCGACCAGATTGCCATCCGACTTGTGGAAATAGCGCACAGTCCCTTGGAATCCGGCTTCGGCGGGCACCACGTTCCACACATGGCCGCCGTGCACTTCGGTAACGGACAGCACCAGCGGGTGGAAGGGCGTGACGTTGCGGCTCACGATGGTCTGCAGGCTCAGAATAATACTGGCGAGCGCTTCGATGGGCCCGGTGCCCTTGTACGGGTAACCGGCGTGGGTGCCTTGGGCGTGGAGGGTCACGCGGAATTTCACGCAGCCGGCCATCATCGGCTCAACGCCGATGGCCAGCTGGCCGGGCGCATAGTTGGGGTTGTTGTGCGTGCCGATAATGGCTTCGACGTCATCCACGAGTCCGGCGTCGATCATGGCGCGAGCGCCTTGGCCGGTCTCCTCACTCGGCTGGAACAGAATCTTGATCGAGCCGGCGAACTTGTCACGGTGCTCGGCGAGCCAGAAGGCGGCACCGAGCAGACCGGTCATGTGCAGGTCGTGGCCGCAGCCGTGCATCACGCCTTCATTGACGGAGCTGAACTCCAGTCCGGAGTCTTCCACGATGGGCAGGCCGTCGATGTCAGCGCGCAGCCCGATACGCGGCCCGGGACCGGCCTCGCCCTGAATGAGCCCCACAACACCAGTCTCCAGCGGGTTGTGCAGGATCTCGATGCCGTGCGCCTTGAGCTGGTCGGTCAGATAGATGCTGGTGCCGAATTCACGGAAACTACGCTCCGGATGGGCGTGCAGGTAGTGGCGGATAGTGATGAGTTCGTGGTCGATGTCGATATGTTCACTCATGGTTCCCGATTCTAGTAGCGCGAAGAATATATTGCGGCCCTCGCTCCATATTGGCGAGGGCCGCGATCTATGGGGTCAGTATGCCTTGTTATTGCTGGCGTTTGAGCAGTCGTTTGGCGATGGCGTTGGCGATGCCCTGCACCACCTGGACCAGTACGATCATGATGATCACGGCCGTCCAGGTGACGGTCTGGTCGAACTTCTGGTAGCCGTAGGCGATGGCGAAGTTACCGAGACCGCCACCGCCGATGTAGCCGGCCATGGCAGACATGTCGAGCACGCCAATGAACAGGAAGGCGTAGGCCAGGATCAGCGGTGCCAGGGCTTCGGGGATGAGCACGGTGCGGATGATGGTGAGCTTGCCGGCACCCATCGAACGCGCGGCCTCGATTACTCCCGGGTCGACCGGCACGAGATTCTGTTCGACCAGACGCGAGGTGGCGAAGGTGCACATCACCACCATCGGGAAGATGGCGGCCACGGTGCCGATGGACGTGCCGACCACGACGATGGTGAGCGGCTGCATGGCTGCCAGGAAGATGATGAACGGAATCGGGCGCACGATGTTGACGATGATGTCAAGGATGCGGTAGACGACCGCGTTCTCGAACAGGTTGCCGGGGCGGGTGCCATAGAGCACCACGCCGAGGATCAGGCCGAGGAATCCGCCGATGACGAGGGTGACGAGCACCATGGTCAGGGTCTGGCCAATGGATTCGAACAGTAGTGGACGCAGCACGTTCCAGTCGCTACGCGGGTTGGCGAGGATGATCATGCGTTGGCTCCTTCATGTGCGGCGGCGGACGCGGCGGGCGCGGTGGCAGTATCGGCCGCCAGTGGGTCATGGGCGCGGTCTTCGGCGTAGGAGGCATGTCCGGCGACTGCGTCGGCGTAGGCCACAGGCTTTGCGGCGGTGCCGAAGTCGATGACGTCGCTATTGGCGGCGAGCTCGCGCAGGAATTCGTCCACATGCCAGCCGGGCCCGTTGAATTCGTAGGTGATGGCACCGATGGCGGTCCCCTTGACCGTGTCGATGCCGCCGTAGAGCAGGCTGGATTCGACGCCGTATTTGGCGATGAGTTCGGAGATATTCTGTCCGGATGCCTTGAGTTCATGGCCTTGGGTGCCGGAAACGTCCTTTTGGCGGATAAGCACGGTGACAATGCGGCCCGACCATTCGTGATGCAATCGCTCGACCCGGTCTTCCTCGGGCAGGCCAGACAATGCGGTGGCAATGAATCGCTTGGTCACCGGCTGCTGGGGTGCAGCGAACACATCGTATACGTCGCCGGATTCGACCACGCGTCCGGCGCTCATTACGGCCACGCGGCCGGCAATCTGCTGGACCACGTTCATCTGATGGGTGATAAGCACAATGGTGATGCCGAATTCCTCGTTCACACGCTTGAGCAAGGCCAGCACTTCGGTGGTGGTTTCCGGGTCGAGCGCGCTGGTGGCTTCGTCGGCGAGCAGAATCTCCGGATTAGTGGCCAGTGCGCGGGCGATGCCGACGCGCTGCTTCTGGCCGCCGGACAGCTGCGAAGGGTATTTGTTTGCGTGCTCACTGAGGCCCACGAATTCAAGGAGTTCGTTGACACGACGATCCTGATAGTCCTTGCGCCAGTGATCGAGTTGCAGTGGGTAGGCGATGTTCTGGGCCACGGTTTTGGTGGAGAACAGGTTGAACTGCTGGAAAATCATGCCGATTTTCTGGCGGATGGGCCGCAGCTTGGTCTCACTCAGAGAGGTGATATCAGTACCAAGCACGGTCACAGTGCCGGAGGTGGGTCGTTCGAGCGCGTTGATAAGCCGGACCAGTGTGGATTTGCCTGCACCGGAATAGCCGATGATGCCGAAGATGTCACCGCGATCGATGGTCAGGCTGACGTCATCCACGGCTCGTGCGATGTTCGCGCCGCGTCCGCGTGTTTTGAATTCCTTCACGACATGGTCGAAGGTGATGATGGGGTCGCTCATAGTGCTCCCTGATGCTGGTTGTTGGTGTCCGGTCACGGAAGCGGAGCGAATCCCGATTGTTGGCTCGGGTACTCGCTCCGCTTGGTGGTAATGGCTATGGACAGGCTAGTCGTGCGCTCGTATCAGCCGCGGCTCACTGCTGGGCCTTGGCATCCTTCTCAATGTCGGACAGGAAGCCTTGCAGCTCGCTGGCGCTGAACTTGTCGGCGAACACCGCGGTACCGCCGGAGTTCTCCTGCAGGGCGTCGAGCACATCCTTCTGCTGGTAGATGGAAACGAGCTTCTTGTAGGTCTCGTTGTTCACGTCCGCCTTGCGGGCCACCCACACGTTGATGTAGGGGCGAGCTTCTTCGGATTCGGCGTCATCCTGGTAGATGGCGTCCTTCGGGTTGAGACCGGCGTCGGCCACGTAGTCGTTGTTGATCACACCAGCGGCGATGGTCGGGTCCTTCAGGGTGGTGGCCACCTGTTCGGCCTTGAGCGGGGTGACCTTGACCTTGCTCTTGGCTTCGTCGATGTCGGCCGGAGTGGAGAAGGCGGTCCAGTCGCCCTTGAGCGTCACGAGACCGGCGGCCTTGAGCACGCCGATAGCGCGGGCCTGGTTGGTTTCGTCGTTCGGAATGGTGACGGTGTCGCCCTGCTTCAGGTCCTTGATGTCCTTGACCTTGGTGGAGTACACGCCGAGCGGGTAGATGGCGGTGCCGCCGATGGGCTGCAGGTCCTTCTTGTTGCTCACGTTGTAGTTGGCCAAGTAGAGCAGGTGCTGGAATTCGTTGAGGTCCAGCTCGCCGGAGTCAAGGGCCGGGTTTTCGGAGGTGTAGTCCTGGAAGTCGACGATGTCGACGTAGATGCCGGCCTTCTCGGCGTCCTGCTTGAACTTGACCCATTCGGGGTTGGTAGCGCCGACCACGCCGATCTTGACCGGGTTGCCCTTGCTGCCCTTGGCGGACGACTCGTTGGCACCGGCAAACGCGCGGTAGCCGAAGAACGCGGCCACGGCGATAATCGCCACGACCACGATGGTGATGATGACGTTGCGGGCGGTGTGGTTCACACGCACCGGCTCGTTATTGTTAGGAGCGGCCGGGGTTGCCGGCTGGGTTGCTGCTGTCATTGGATTTCCTCTCTCCAAAATTGATGTCGGGTAACACCATAACGCGCTTGAACCGCGAAAGTGACGGAAAATGGCCGATTGCCATATAGGTGTCTTTTATGGCGCGCATGCAATGTCCGGGATTCGTGCGTTTGATAACCCGCTATAGGCGTGCCGAACACGCCGGAAAGCACGTCGAGAGGGGCTTTGACAATGGAAGCTATGACTACCGATACTGCCAATGCCGATATCCGAGCCGTATTCTTCGATATCGATGGCACGCTCACCAGTTTCACGACCCATACGGTGCCGGATTCCACAATCGAGGCGATTCACCGGCTGCAGGCCGCAGGCGTCAAGGTGCTGATTTGCACGGGCCGCGCGCCTTCACAGATGCACGTGGTGCTGGATACCATGCCGGTGACGTTCGATGGCGTGGTGGCGTTCAATGGGCAGTATTGTTTTGATGACACCGGCTTCTTTGCCTCGCAGGCCTTGGATACTGCTGATATTGAGGTGATTCTCGACTGGCTGGACCGTCACCCCGATGTGGTGTGCAATTTCGGCGAGAAGGATTACGTGTACTTCAACCAGTCCAATGATCTGCTTCGCGCCACGTGGAGCAAACTGGGCAAAACCGCACCGACCCGGTATTTCGAGGACCCGCGCACCCGCGCGCTGGATCATGAGACTTTCCAGATCAGTCCCTTTGTCGGGCCCGAGCTGGAGGCCGAACTGGTGGGACTGTGCAGCAATGTGCGCGGGGTGCGTTGGCATCCGGATTTCACGGATCTGATTCCGGCCGATGGCGGCAAGCCGCGCGGCATCCAGCGGTTCATGGCGCATTACGGCATCACGCGCGAGCAGACCATGGCCTTCGGCGATGGCGGCAATGACACGGATATGCTCGCCTACGCCGGCATCGGGGTCGCGATGGGCAATGCGACCGCCGAGCCCAAGGCCGCCGCCGACTACATCACTGACGATGTGGACCACGACGGTGTGCGCAATGCCCTGCTGCATTTCAGGGTGCTACGCGATTAAAACATCACAACAGTTCGCTTTGTTCTGCCCCGCCGTGACAGGGCTTATGAATAAGCAAAGGGCTCGGGACGAATCCCGAGCCCTTTGGTGTTAGCGAACTAACAACACCGTGGAGGTGTTATCACTCGTTGTCGCCAGCGGTAGCGGCGGTAGCGGTGACGGCACCCTTCTTGTCGGTGTTCACGCCGGAGTACACCCAGTCGGTGTAGTCCGGGTGGTCGTAGCCGTTGTCGACGGCGAACTGGAAGGCCTCATCACGGAACTTCTCGAGCTCGTCGATCTTGTCGGCGTACTTGTCGGCGTCGATCATGCGCAGAGCCTCAGCGGTCAGCTCGTAGCGGTCGATGCGGTTGACACGAACCATGTCGTACGGGGTGGTGGTGGAGCCCTCCTCCTCGTAGCCGTGGACGTTGAAGTTGTCGTGGTTCGGACGGTCGTAGATCAGGCCACGCACGTCGTGAGCGTAGGAGTGGTACGCGAACAGCACCGGCTTGTCGGCGGTGAAGATGTCGGCGAACTCCTCGTCGGTCAGAGCCTCGTCGTTCTCCTTGGCGGACTGCAGGGAGAGCAGGTCGGCAACGTTCACAACCTTGAACTTGACGCCCAGTTCCTTCAGCTTGTCGGAAGCAGCCATGATCTCCTGAGTCGGGACATCGCCGGCGGCGGCAAGCACGACCTCGGCCTCATCGTTGTTCTTGGCGGTGGAAGCCCAATCCCAAGCGGCGGCACCCTTCTCGAGCTCGGCACGAGCCTCGTCCAGGGTCAGCCAGGTGGCAGCAGGCTGCTTACCAGCGATGATGGCGTTGATCTTGTTGGTGGACTTGTAGCACTTCTCGGCGATGGCCAGCAGCATGTTCGCATCGGTGGCGAAGTAGATGCCGATGACGTGGTCGTTGTGGAAGCACTTGTTCAGCAGGACGGAGGTGACACCCGGATCCTGGTGGGAGAAGCCGTTGTGGTCCTGACGCCAAACATGGGAGGAGACCAGCAGGTTCATGGAGGCGATCGGCTTGCGCCACGGAATCTCGCGGACGGTAGCCTCAAGCCACTTGGCGTGCTGGTTCAGCATGGAGTCGATCACGTGGACGAAGGACTCGTAGGAGCTCCAGATGCCGTGACGACCGGTCAGCAGGTAGGCCTCGAGGAAGCCTTCCATCTGGTGCTCGGACAGCTGCTCAACGACCTGGCCGGAGACGTGCATGTGCTCGTCGACCTCGTCGGAGATGTAGCCGGCATCCCACTGCTTGTTGGTGACTTCGTAGGAAGCCTGCAGACGGTTGGAAGCGGTCTCATCCGGTCCGAAGATGCGGAAGTCGCGCGGGTTGTTCTTGATGATGTCGCGAGTGTAGGCACCCAGGGTACGGGTGGCCTCGAGCTGGCCCCAGCCGTGGCCGTACTCAGCCACTTCCTTGACCTCGTAGTCCTCGAGGTTCGGCAGCTTCAGGTCGTTGCGGATCACACCACCGTTGGCGTTCGGGTTGGCACCGATACGCAGCTCGCCCTTCGGCATGAAGGCAAGGACGTCGTCCTTGACAGCACCGTTGGCGTCGAACAGCTCTTCCGGCTTGTAGGACTCGAGCCAGTTCTTGAGAACCTCGAAGTGGGCCTCGGTGTCGCGGGCGGAAGCCAGCGGCACCTGGTGGGAACGCCAGGAGCCCTCGGTCTTCTTGCCGTCGATGTACTTCGGGCAGGTCCAGCCCTTCGGGGTGCGGAAGATCAGCATCGGGTAGAACGGACGGTGCACGTTGTCGGTCTGAGCGGTGGCCTTGATGTCGCAGATCTCGTCCCAGATGGTCTCCCACAGCTCGGCGAAGCGACGGTGGATGGACATGTGGTCCTCATCATCGAAGCCAGCGACGAACTCGTAGGGCTCGTAACCCATGCCGTGGAAGAACTCGTGGAGCTCTTCGTCGGAGATGCGGGACAGGATGGTCGGGTTGGCGATCTTGTAGCCGTTGAGGTGCAGGATCGGCAGCACGATACCGTCGGTGCGCGGGTTCACGAGCTTGTTGGACTGCCAGCCGGTAGCCAGCGGGCCGGTCTCAGCCTCGCCGTCGCCGACGATGGCCGGGACAAACAGGCTCGGGTTGTCCATGATGGCGCCGTAAGCGTGGGACAGAGCGTAACCCAGCTCACCACCCTCGTGGATGGAGCCCGGGGTCTCCGGAGCGAAGTGGGACGGAATGCCGCCCGGGTAAGAGAACTGACGGAAGAACTTCTGCAGACCAGCTTCGTCCTTGGTGATCTTCGGGAAGGTCTCGGTGTAGGTGCCGTCCAGGTAGGACTGGGAGGTACCGGCCGGGCCACCGTGGCCCGGGCCCATGATGATCACGGTGTTCTGGCCGTGGTCAGCAATGAAACGGTTGATGTGGCCGATGAGGAAGTTCAGGCCAGGGGTAGTGCCCCAGTGGCCCACCAGACGGTGCTTCACATCTTCGCGGGTGAAGGGCTCCTTCATCAGCGGGTTGGAACGCAGATAAATCTGGCCGATGGAAAGGTAGTTGGCAACGCGCCAGTACTTGTCAACGCCTTCGAGGGCTTCCTCGGAAACCGGAGCGTTGAGCTTCTTCCAAGGGGTGCCAATAACAGGACTCGTCATGTGTACTCCTGTACTCCTGCACGTGATCGTGCGATTGATTATTTCTGTTCGGTCACGGTCCCTGACCCTTGCGGTGCCAAGGTTTTCCGTTCCCAATCAATCGTCATGGTACGAGGACAACGCGACTTTTGAACGATTTCTTGCGGGTGTGTTCGAAATTGTTGCGGATATTTCAGTATTTGTGCGGTTCGACTGACCGTTTGTCAACATTAGTTTTTTCAACATACTTTTTCAAAACGGCGGAAGCATGCGGAAATCCAGCATTTGGCTAGAACAGCGCACGTTCGATTTCCCATGTTCGAAATCGGCGTGTTGTCCGTCTACAGGCATGTAGTTTGTTCGATTTGCGCACATAGTCTCTGCGTGTCGGCCTTGTCGCCTTGACCAGTGATAATCAGGGGTGTTCAGCCCACGTAAAATTCCAATGAACGTTAGGGGAATATCAATGGCAAACGGTCCTGTGCTTGTCGTCGACTTCGGCGCCCAGTACGCCCAGCTCATCGCCCGCCGCGTGCGCGAAGCAGGCGTGTACTCCGAGCTGGTCCCTCATTCCATGCCGGTCGACGAGATCCTGGCCAAGGATCCGAAGGCGATTATTCTGTCTGGCGGCCCGGCCTCCGTGTTCGAGCCCGGCGCGCCGACCATAGACACCAAGGTATTCGAATCCGGTGTTCCGGTGCTTGGTATCTGCTACGGCTTCCAGGTCATGGCCTATGAGCTCGGCGGCAAGGTGGATAAGGCCGCGCTCGGCGAATACGGCAAGACCTCAGCCACCATCGACGACGCCGCCGGCATCCTCGCCGACTCCCCCGCCGAGCAGACCACGTGGATGAGCCACGGTGTGGCGGTCGAACAGGCCCCGGCCGGCTTCGAAGTGCTGGCCCACACCGAAGGCGCGCCCGTGGCCGCCATGGCGGACGAATCCCGCAAGCTCTATGGTGTGCAGTGGCACCCGGAAGTCAAGCACTCCCCGCTTGGCCAGAAGCTTATCGAAAACTTCCTGCACCGTTGCGCCGCGCTGCCCAACGACTGGGATGCCTCCTCGATTATCGAGGATCAAGTCAAGAAGATCCGCGAGCAGGTCGGCGACGCCGAGGTGATCTGCGGCCTGTCCGGCGGCGTTGATTCCGCCGTGGCCGCCGCTCTGGTACACAAGGCCATCGGCGACCAGCTCACCTGCGTGTTCGTGGACCACGGCCTGCTGCGCAAGGGCGAAGTCGAGCAGGTCAAGCACGACTTCGTCGCCGCGACCGGCATCCGCCTCATCACCGTCGACGCCGCCGACGACTTCCTCGACGCCCTCGCAGGCGTCTCCGAGCCGGAGCGCAAGCGCAAGATCATCGGCGAGAAGTTCATCCGCACCTTCGAGAAGGCCCAGCGCCAGGTCCTCGAAGAGGCCGGCGCCCGCGGCAAGGAGGTCAAGTTCCTCGTGCAGGGCACGCTCTACCCCGACGTCGTCGAATCCGGCGGCGGCGACGGCGCGGCCAACATCAAGAGCCACCACAACGTCGGCGGCCTGCCCGAGGACATCAAGTTCCAGCTCATCGAACCGCTGCGCACTCTGTTCAAGGATGAGGTGCGCGCCATCGGCACCGAGCTCGGTCTGCCCGACGAAATCGTCTGGCGTCAGCCCTTCCCGGGCCCGGGTCTGGGCATCCGCATCATCGGCGAGATCACCAAGGAGCGCCTCGACCTGCTGCGCGAGGCCGACGCCATCGCCCGCGAGGAACTCTCCAAGGCCGGTCTCGACCGCGACATCTGGCAGTGCCCGGTCGTGCTTCTGGCTGACGTTCACTCTGTCGGCGTCCAAGGCGACGAGCGCACCTACGGCTCGCCGATCGTCCTGCGCCCGGTCAGCTCGGAAGACGCCATGACCGCCGACTGGTCCCGTGTCCCCTACGATGTGCTCGCCACGATCTCCACGCGCATCACCAACGAATGCCGCCAGATCAACCGAGTCGTCCTCGATTGCACGAGCAAGCCTCCGGCCACAATTGAGTGGGAGTAAACTGGAGCGGATTTTGCGCAATCGAAATTCCGTCCGTAGAGTGTCGCAGTGTGCCGCCACGTACGAAAAAGCGTAAAGCCACCTGTGATTTTGGGTGAGTAAAAACTATTGAGACCCTCTGGAAACAACGTTTTCAGGGGGTCTCTTTATGCCTTTTGACCTGCAGTTTCAGTCATTTTTACTCTAAAAGCGCGTACACCACGGACATGGCGACACGCAGCGGACGAAGAGTAAAGGATTTTTTCGAAGAGTGAACTGTCCCAGTAGTTTGTCCCACCACCCCAAAAACGCCCCTGAAACTCAAGTGAAACTCAATAGGAGCGCAAGGGCGTCATCGTGCGAGCACCGCAGCCTGAGCCGCCGATACCAGGCTCGTTTGCGACGCCGTCGCTGCTTGCCTGGATCGTCAACGGCAAGTACGTCATGTCGCTGCCGCTCTACCGCATAGAGGCAGACCTCAAGGCGTGCGGCGCGACGATATCGCGCCAGGACATGGCGAACTGGATGATGAACGTGCACGCGCGCTGGCTGGCGAAGGTCCATGAGAGAATGAAGGTCGAGCTGCTGTCGCATGTCAGGATTCATGCCGATGAGACCACGGTTCAGGTCCTGAAAGAGCCGAACCGCGAGGCGAAGAAGAAATCGAGGATGTGGCTGTTCTGCTCGGCGCGCTGCGACGTGCCCGTGTATGTATTCGAATACCACGAGACCCGCAGGAAGGGCGTTGCCCAGGAGTTTCTTGCGGGCTGGTCCGGCACGCTTACCACCGACGGCTACAAACCCTACTTCAATCTCGGCAACCCCAACATCGCCAACACGGCGTGCCTCGTCCACGTGCGCCGCTACTTCGCCCAAATCGTGAAGATCGCCGGCGGCGGCGCCAAGGCGGCGTCTGCGGCCAGCGTTGCGCTCGAGGCAAGGCGCAGGATCGACGCCATGTTTCAAGGTCGACTCCAAGTTCGACGACATGGAGCCGGGTGCCAGGAAGGCCGCCCGCGACGCGGAGCTCCGCCCGCTCATGGAGGACTTCGGGGGGATGGGCGCGGGCCAGCTTCCCCTAGCCTCGCCGAAGCTGGCGCTGCACCGTGCGCTGCAGTACGCCGTGGAGTTCTGGCCCTACGTCATGAACGTGCTCGAAGACGGGCACCTGGAGCTCTCGAACAACGTCGCCGAGCAGGCCCAGCGAATCTTCGTCGTAGGGCGCAAGAACTGGCTCTTCAGCGATGCGCCACGCGGCGCGCGGGCGTCTGCGGCGATATACAGCGTCACCACCACGGCCAAGGCCAACGGGCTCAATCCCAGGCTTTACGTCGAGTGGCTGCTGACCGAGATGCCCAACGCCGGCGAGCTCACCGATGAGGTTGTGGACTCGTTCCTGCCATGGTCGGATAGGGTGCCTGAGTCCTGCAAGCTCGACCCAGCCGCTGCCGAGAAGGCCAAAGAGATGCCTGACGACTTCATAATTAACATCGACCCCGATGCGTTCGACGACGAGATGGCGAACAACGCCGAGGAGGGCCTGTAGCGACATAGCGGCCTAAGGCATACCGCAACGCAAAGATGGAAACGTCCAGGACTTTTCCATCCGTATGCCGGAATGGCCCTGGACGTTTCCTGCTACGCGGTCATTTTGACGCTTACGCTCTAATGCCTCCACCGCTTGTCGCGGGCGGGGTAGACGATCCAGGCGGATGCGTAGCTTGCGATAAGGCAGACAATGACGCAGACGATGCTTGTCTGGAACCCGAATGAGTCATTGATAACGCCCCAGATTACGCTTGCGAAGCCAATGCCGATGTCATTGGCGAGCAGGAACAGGGCGTTTGCGGCGCCCCAGCGCTCTGGCGGGGTGTTCTTTACCGCTACGCTTTGATTAAGTGGCAGGCTCATGCCAGTGGCGAGACCATAGAAGATTCCGGACGCCAGGAAGACAGGTTCCCCGTACGGTGCGGCAAGTAGCATAAGGCAGCAGAGGATGCCGCACGCGACGGCTCCGGTCATTGTTTTGATTGCAGGTACGGTGTCCATGAAATGCTTTGAAATCATGCGAATGATAATCATGCTTACCGCGCTGATGGTGTAGAAGAGACCGGCGTGGGTATAGCCGAGAGTAGTACCGTACAGACCGGCAAAGAAGACGCCAAAGCCAAAAGTGGGGCACATGATCATCTGTGGGATGGCGCCAGGCAATGCGCGCGGCTCGAAGATGTTGAATGAGTCACGCAGGGTTCTCTTGGACACCTGGTCGCCTTCAGGATACTTTTCACTGTTAATTGTTTCGGATGTAGTTACTGTGGTGGAGCTGGGTGCCTGCCCGTCTTTTGAGTCGAGTTCGAGCCGGGTTTCCATTTTGATTCGGTATGCGCTGGAGCTTGGCAGAGTTTGCCATTTACTTTCATAGCGTGCGTTGAGGGCGATTACAAGCCCTGCAAACCCAACCAGGGCAAGGCCGACATAGAGGTTCGTTGAGGGATCGGTTCCTACTAGGTAAAGTGCGAAGGCTGGGCCGATGCTCATGGCGATAGCCTGTCCGAGGCCGTGGTATCCAATGCCTTCGCCGAGCCGTTCTTGCGGTAAGACGCTTGCTGCGGCGGTCGAGGCTGCTGTTGTTGCTGCGCCAAAGCCCACGCCTTGCAGCAAACGGCTGATTGTGAAGAGGGGATGCCCTGAACGACAGCGGACAGTGCTGTTCCTGCTATGAGGATAGCGATGCCGGCGATGATAACGAGTGAGCACTTGCCGTTGTCGATAACAGGGCCGACGAACAGTCGTGCTAACGCGGCGGCAATGGAGAAGACGAGTGCAAGTACGCCGGCAAGGCTCGCACCGTAACCTTGGCCTGCCAGGAAGACGCTGGTTCCACTGTTGAGTCCTTGGCCCATGACGAAGCAACAGAAGGTCAGCGCGATGATAAGCACGAAAATAAGCGACCACAGCTTCGGATGGTCGTCCTTACCGATATTTGGCATGAGAACCCTCCTATGATTCCAATACCCGTATTCTACGTCTGCAAAAAGTGAGATGTAAGCGCCAAAATGACCGCGTCTTAACAACCCGCTGGGCTTGAGGCAGAATCATCGCATCGACTTATCCTGGAAACTGCCTGACGAAGGCGACAGGATGCTTGTCAGCAAGGCGGCAAATCTTAACGAGAGCCAAATCCAAGAGCTTGCAAATCTTCAGCGAGGCGTTGCAGCAATATATCAGAACGAATGGACCGAACCTGTCCTCTGTCACATCGAACCGCATGAACGCGGCCTAGAGTACTCGCCAACACAGAGCAAGCACAGCGCGAAGGACAAGGTTTCTTCTGAAGAGCTTCGCTATCTCAACTCTTGTGTGCTTAATCCGTTCAAGCTCGATGAGCCAAGGGAATACAACTTCTGCGACTGTGTGCACAAGATGGACATACCTGACTCCATGAAGGCACGCTTGATTGAGATGGCAGGGACTCCTCTGTTCTCGAGGAAGCCACTGTTTGAATGGTGTGCTTATAGGTATTTCAATATTGGACGCATCCTCGACGACGCCAGGGATTTATCTGCCGACAGCCTCAAAGAGAGGCTTTGCTCCCATCTGCTTTCAAGCTGGAAATTCGAAGATGACTCCTCACCCGAAAGCTGGGGACCAATCCAATACCTGTTCATTCAGTCGATGTTTAACGCTCATCTCAACGAGCTGAGAAAGAGGGGTACCGGCATCGAGACAACGGAAAAGGCCTCAGCACTCGCCGAAGTATCAGCGGTCTTATCTCAAACAAGGCCGGTGATCTAAATGGCGTTTGAAAATATAGAGCAATTAATGCCGGATACGACCGAAACGAGATTGGCCTTCGAGGAGGCGCAACGCACCGTTGCTGATTGTGCAGATGCCGCATGGCGGGATATTTCTTCCGGCGATGTCCTAACCGCGAGCATTTCAACAGTTCAAGAAGCCGCAGATGACGCCTGGAAAGCATGCGAGCCAACACTCAACGCTGCAGGCGAAACTGTCCGCGATGGCGCAAGGAACGGAGCTTATCTTGGCGGCAGGTTCGTACTTGGAGTTGCCGACGTTGGAGAAAACGCATATGTCGGTGTTCAATCGAATATTGAACTACTGGCCGAAGACGAAGAAGCAGCGGTGAAAACCGCGCAAACACACGCTGTTGACGATGCAGCCAACGCCTGGGGCGACTTCATGGAAGCCGATGAGCAGATACGGGAAATCGGAGACTATGTCGAAACTGGAGGCGAAATCGCCACTGAAGTTGCGCTTGGTGCCGTAGCCGTCACCGCTTCTGCCCCTGCAGCACTCGCTGCTGGGGCTGTACTCGTTCTTGACGAAATGGGAAAGAGCTTGGAAGCCGGCGCTGAAGACGGTGAGATATCTCAGGAGGATATCGTCGGAGAAGTCGTTGCGGGAACTGTTACGGCAGCAACGCTTCTTGCCGGACGAGGTCTAAATAACTTTCTTGCCTCAAAGGCAGCAGAATCGGGCGCAAGCTCACGAATTCTGGATGATGCCGGAAAGGCAATTTACGAAGGCGACCGACTGCTTCCCAATAACGAGTTTGCGATCGACGGCGTGAAGTGTGCAACCGACGATCTCGGGCAGCTTTACCGCGTTGGCGACGACCTCGTTCCGAACATGAGCTATGAGATCAATGGGTATAAATACGTTACCGATGCAATGGGTAGGGTCGAATCGGCCGAAGGCTTCTTACAACTAAAGACCCACGAAGGTCGTTTGACCATCAAGGACACTATCCAGTCAATCGGAAAAGGGTTTGAAGAGCTTTTTGATCAAAGAGGCCATCTGATTGCCGACCGATTCAATGGATCAAATGGCCTTGAGAATATTGTCGCCATGGGCGGCGAGGTTAACCAAAAGCCTATGCAGCAATCGAGCAAAAATGCGCCGATGCTTTGGCTGATGGCGCTGAAGTGTTTTTCAAGGTTGAGCCACTTTATGAGGGCGGGTCATTCAGGCCTAGCTCGTTTGCTATCACGGACATTATTGACGGCGAAGAGACGGTTACGTTTCTTCTTAACACTGCAAAGGAAATGTAATGAGTGAAAAGAAGATGCTACAAGGGATAGCTTCAATTCTTGAGGAAACCCTCCCCGAAGACTGGAGCAAGGTCGTGTTTTACGCCGAGTACGCCGAGGGTGCGTTCTCTATTGAGTATTACGTTGCTGGCAGCGGAAAAGACGACTTCGTTAAATGCTTTGACCAAAAAGGCGTTTCGAGGGCATCCTTGATGAAAAACTTTATGGCTATCAACAAGTTCATTGAACCTGAAAGGGCCGCGCTTAAGCCCGAAAAGAGATGGGGATCGATGACGCTTATTCTCCATTCCAACGGCAAGTTCAAAGTTGATTACGACTACTCCGACATGACAGAAAACGCTTACGCCCGAAAGAAGGCCTGGAAAAAGAAATATCTCGCCTAGCAACGAACGGTCTGGGAAATCACCGCAAAGCCACCCGTGCATACTCTTCGAGCGCACGCGTCGTCGGCAACGTTTCGACCAGCGCGTTTTTGGGAGCCATGCAAACCCCTGTTCAACATTCCTCGGGAGTAATTGCTCTCTATGACGAATGGGATTCCCCATCGGGGAATCCCATTTTTTGTTGCCGACGACGTCCGGTATAATTTTTCCGTTTACGACGTCGTTCGGAAAGGGATGCCGACCTCTATGCGCCAGGGATTCGACAACGAAAAATACATCGAGCTGCAAGCCGCCAACATCAGAAAGCGCATCGCGCAATTCGGCGGCAAACTCTATCTGGAATTCGGAGGCAAGCTCTTCGACGACTACCACGCCTCGCGCGTGCTGCCCGGCTTTGAGCCGGACACCAAGTTCCGCATGTTGGAAAGTCTGGTGGACGATGTGGAAATCGTCATCGCCATCAACGCCAACCATATCGAAAAAGGCAAGACCCGCGGCGATCTCGGCATCCCGTATGACGAAGACGTACTGCGACTCATCGACGTGTTCCGTTCCCGCGGCTTCCTCGTCGGCTCCGTAGTGCTCACCCAATACGCCAATCAGCCCGCCGCCGACGCCTACCGCCACCGCCTCGAGCAACTCGGCGTCACCTGCCGCCTGCACTACCCGATCGCCGGATACCCGCACGACATCGAACGCATCGTGTCCGATGACGGCTACGGCAGGAACGAGTACATCGAGACCAGCCGACCGCTCGTCGTGGTCACCGCGCCCGGCCCGGGCTCCGGCAAACTCGCCACGTGCCTGTCTCAGCTGTACCACGAGCACCAGCGCGGCATCGACGCCGGCTATGCCAAATACGAGACGTTCCCCATCTGGAATCTTCCGCTCAACCATCCGGTCAACATCGCGTACGAGGCTGCCACCGTCGACCTCGACGATGCCAATATCATCGACCCCTTCCATCTGGAGGCGTACGGCGAGACCACCGTCAACTACAACCGCGACGTCGAAGCATTCCCCGTGCTCAAGGCCATGATGGAGCGCATCATGGGCGAAAGCCCCTATCAGAGCCCCACCGATATGGGCGTCAACATGGCCGGATACGCCATTGTGGACGACGATGCCTGCCGCGATGCCGCGCGTCTGGAAATCGTGCGCCGCTACTTCGCCGCCGCCGTGCACTTGAAGCGCACCGGCACTGGCGAGGAACAGGTGGAGCGGCTGCGCTCCATCATGAACCGGGCCGGCGTGACCCCCGATCTTTCTCCCGCCCGCGCCGTGGCTCTTGAGAAGGAGGCCGCCACCGGTGCCCCGGCTGGCGCCATGGTGCTGCCCGATGGCCATGTGGTCACCGGCAAAACCGGCGACCTGTTGGGCGCGGCCAGCGCGCTGCTGATGCACGCGCTCAAGGCCGTCACCGGTGTTGACGAAACCATTCCGGTAATCGACGATGCCGCCATCGAACCCATCTGTCGGCTGAAAACCGAACATCTCAACAGCGTGAACCGACGCTTGCACTCGGATGAGACGCTGATTGCATTGTCAATCACCAGCGCCACCAGTCCTGTGGCCGCTCGCGTCATCGACGGGCTCAAACAGTTGCAGGGCTGCGACGCCTTCTTCTCCGTTATCATCTCATCCACGGACGAGGCGCTGTATCGCAAACTCGGCATCAACGTGTGCTGCGAACCGAAGTACGAACGGGTGAGTCTGTATCACCGGTAAGCGCCACCGATAAGCGCGGTATGCCGCGAATCGTCAAGCCGGTAATCATGCAGCATGCGGCCTGACGATTCGCTGCTGTCGCATTGTCTCTCCCCTCGGCCATGCTGGGCTTGTTTTCCGTTTGTTGGAGAGAACGGGGAATGCCATCGGCACTACGGAGAGAGAAGGATTATCCGTGAAGCGGTTCGTGGGTTTAGACGGTATTAAAGGACTGGCGCTGATAGCCATTGTGCTGTACCACTGCATGCAGCAACGGCTGCCAGACGGATTCTACGGAGTCGACGTGTTCTTCACCGTCTCTGGATTCCTGATTGCCGTCAGTTTGATTCGTTCTCTGGCGGAAACCGGATCGCTGAATCTCGTGCGATATATTCCCAAGCGTGCAGTACGTCTCTATCCGGCGCTGTTTCTGCTGATTCCGGTCATCGTCTCCGTCGGCTGGCTGTTCGATCACGACATTCTGGTTTCCATCCGCGACCAGGTCATCACCGTGCTGCTGGGCTGCTACAACTGGTACGCCATTGCCGGAGGCCAAAGCTATTTCGACCAAATGAACCCGCAGGTGTTTCGCCATCTGTGGTTCATTGGCGTGCTCATGCAGTTCTACGTCATCGTGCCGTTCATCGTCTGGCTGACGTGGAAGCTCCGCCAGACGAAACTGCCCTCACTCATCCCACTGGGACTCGCGGCGTTCAGCAGTATCGCCATGTGGGTGATGTATGTGCCCAAGGGCGACCCCACCCGCGTCTACTTCGGCACCGATACCCACAGCATGGGCCTGATGCTGGGTGTGGCTCTCGCCTGGTGGGTCACCGCTCCTCAGTTGGGCCACGCTCGTCAGAGGGCTGTGCCGATGCCCCGCACCATTAGCTCGAGCGCTTCGGCCGCCGCACATCGGGCTCCGTTACCTCGGATTCCCGTGGAGCATCGCATCTGGAATGCGGCGGCACCGGTATTGGCGTTCCTCAGCCTGATTGCCTTGGTCACCATGGCGGTTATCGGCAAACAGGATGCATTCGCCTTCCGCGGTGGCATCATATTGTCCAGCTTGTTGTCCGTGCTGCTGATTGCCGGTACCATCTCCGACGATTCCTGGATGCAAAGCCTCATGGTGTTCAAGCCATTGGCCTCCCTCGGCAAGTATTCGTACGGCATCTACCTGTGGCACTGGCCGTTGTGGATTCTTTCCAGCGCCCTTGCCCCGAAGATCTTCAAGGCAGTGGGGCCTTGGCCTCTCATCATGACCGCGTTGCTCACCGCCATTGCGGTGATGATTTCCTGGCTGATGGTGGAGAAACCGGCGGCAACGCACTCGGTGATATCCGTCGTGGTGCCCCTTCGCACGAACAAGAAGAATCATGCGGCCCGGGTTATTGCCGTTGACGTTATCCTGGTGCTGTCGTTGGTCGGCTGCGCGCAGGGCATTGCTCATGCACCTGCGAAAACCACCATGCAGATCCAGCTGGAGCAACAGGCCGCACAACTGGAACGTATGCAGAAAACCGAACACGTGCTGCTGCGTCATGCCGTGCCGGCACCGCCCAAGCCCAAGCATGAGATGCCCACCGGCGATCAGATTACCGCCATAGGCGATTCGGTGATGCTGGCCTCATCACAGGGCCTTTCGGAAGTCTTTCCCGGCATTCAGACCGACGCGAGCGTTTCCCGCTCCATCATGGTCGCTCCCGAACTCATCGGCAACGCTCTGTCCGCCGGCAGTCTGCGGCAGTGGGTGTTGATCGGCCTTGGCACCAATTCGGCAATCACCCCTGATCAGTTGGACCAGATTCGTAATATGATCGGCCCCGACCGCGTGCTGGTACTGGTCAATGCCCACGGAGACCGTACGTGGATTCCACCTACCAACCAGGTGCTTGCCGACTATGCGGCCGCACATCCAGACAATGTGGTGCTGGTGGATTGGGATGCCACAGCCAACGCGAACGCGCAGGTGCTCGGCTCCGACGGCATCCACCCGAGCATGGATAGCGATATCTATGCAAAGGCGGTCAAACAGGCCATCGAACAATGGATCGCAAGCGGCAGGTGAACGGCAGGCAACGCTGAGTTGTCCAACCAGTCGTGAAGAACGGCTATGCTGAAGACTGCATCAACGAGACCACACGTTGGGAGACATGGTGAGCGCAATCCTTGAAGGGAAGCCCGATAAGAATCTTATTCTCGTTACGGGAAGGATTCATCCGAAGTTGGCTGAGGATGTCGCCGAGCAGCTCGGCATCGACGTCCTTGAAACCACCGCATACGATTTCGCCAACGGCGAGATGTACGTGCGCTACACTGAATCGGTGCGTGGCGCCGATGTGTTCGTGCTGCAAAGCCACTACAAGCCCATCAACAAGGCGATCATGGAGCAGCTCATCATGATCGACGCATTGAAGCGCGCCTCGGCCCGTTCCATTACTGCGGTCTGCCCGTTGCTCGGCTACTCCCGTCAGGACAAGAAGCACCGCGGCCGCGAGCCCATCTCCTGCCGTCTGGTGTTCGACCTGCTGAAGACCGCCGGTGCCGACCGCATCATGTCGGTCGATCTGCATGCCGCGCAGTCCCAAGGCTTCTTCGACGGCCCGGTCGATCATCTGGTGGCCATGCCAGTGCTGGTCGACTACATCCGTGATCGTTTCCAGGGCCATCTCGACAACGTCGCCGTCGTCTCCCCCGACGCCGGCCGCATTCGCGTGGCCGAGCAGTGGGCGCAGCGTCTCGGCGGCGGTCCGCTCGCTTTCGTGCACAAGACGCGCGACATCACCCGCCCGAACCAGGCGGTCGCCAACCGTGTGGTCGGCGACGTCGCCGGCAAGGACTGCGTGCTTGTCGATGACCTGATCGACACCGCCGGTACCATCGCGGGCGCATGCCACGTGCTGCAGGACGCGGGAGCCAAGTCGGTGACCGTGGTCGCCACGCATGGCGTGCTCTCCGGCCCGGCCATCGAGCGACTCAAGAACTGCGGTGCGCGCGAGGTCGTGCTGACCGACACCGTGCCGATTCCCGAGGAAAAGCGCTGGGATGGCTTGACCGTCCTGTCGATCGCCCCGCTGCTGGCCAGCGCCATCCGCGCCGTATTCGAGGACGGCTCGGTCGCCGAACTGTTCGACACCTACCCCGAGCACCACGGTCAAGGCTTCCTGTTCGCCTGATCACGTGCGTGTTTGTTCGTGGAAAGCACACGATGCGAGACGCGACATGGCGTAGCCTTTCGGTAAATACCGACAGTATGGTATAAATGAACACTTGTGGGCCGAAAGCCCACGACTCCCCCATGGTGTAATGGCAGCACACGGGTCTTTGGAACCCTTTGTCTTGGTTCGAGTCCAGGTGGGGGAACGGCTGACGGCCGCTCGACATCCGGGCGGCCGTCTATTGTTTTGAGGTGTTTCCACCCTCAATAGACATTCCGATCGAAGGGAATACGTCAGTTATGGCATTATCCGCAGCCATCGTCCTCGCCGCCGGCGAGGGTACCCGCATGCGTTCCAACAAGCCGAAGGTGCTGCATGCTTTTGCAGGCAAGACCTTCCTGAACAGGGTCATGGATTCGGTGGCCGCCCTGAATCCCGACACGTTGGCCGTGGTCGTGCACTTCCAGGCCGAGCGCGTCGCCGAAGCCGCCCGCTCCTATGACGAGCAGGTCACCATTGTGAACCAGGACGACATTCCCGGTACCGGCCGCGCCGTGCAGTGCGCAATGGCGCAGCTCACCGAGGCTGGCAAGGTCGATGGCCCGGTGCTGATCGCCGCCTCCGACATGCCGCTGCTCGACAGCGAGACGCTGCACCGTCTGGTCGAATTCCACACCGCCTCCGGCAACGGCGCCACTGTGCTCACCACCATCCTCGATGACCCGACCGGCTACGGCCGCATCATCCGCGATCGCGAAGGCAACGTGCTGCGCATCGTTGAACAGAAAGACGCCAACCGCAGCGAACTCGCCGTGCAGGAAGTGAACACCTCAGTCTACGTGTTCGAGGCTTCCGTGCTTACCGAGGCAATCGCCGGACTGAAGTCGAACAACGCGCAGGGTGAGTTCTATCTGACCGACGCGCTGGAAACCGCCAAGGCCGCTGGCAAGGTCGGCGCGTTCGCCGCTCCGGATCCGCTCACCGTCGAAGGCGTGAACGACCGCGTGCAGCTGGCCGCGCTGTCCAAGACCTACAACCGCCGCGTCTGCGAGCGCTGGATGCGCGACGGCGTGACCATTCTTGACCCGGAAACCACCTGGATCGAGGACGATGTCCAAATCGGCCGCGACGCCACCATCCTGCCCGGCTCCTTCCTGCAAGGCCACACGGTGGTCGGCGAGGACGCCATCGTCGGCCCGTACACCACCCTGATCGACGCAACCGTGGACGAAGGTGCCGTGGTCGAGCGTTCCCGCGTACAGGAATCGCACATCGGCGCACGCACGAACATCGGCCCGTGGACCTACCTGCGCCCGGGCAACGAGTTCGGCGAGGATGCCAAGGCCGGCGCGTTCGTCGAAATGAAGAAGGCGCACATCGGCAACGGCACCAAGGTGCCGCACCTGAGCTACGTGGGCGACGCCCAGCTTGGCGACCACACCAACATCGGCGGCGGCACCATTACCGCCAACTATGACGGCGTGCACAAGAACCGCACCACCATCGGCTCCGGCTGCCACGTGGGTGCCGGCAACCTGTTCGTGGCCCCGGTTGAAGTGGGCGACAACGTGACCACCGGCGCCGGTTCCGTGGTGCGCCACGCCGTGCCGAGCGACACGATGGTCTACTCCGAGAATACGCAACACAACGTCGAGGGCTGGAAGCCCGCCTGGGAGCGCTGAACCATGCCCGCACTTCAGGATTCCATCAACGCCGTCCGCGTGGCCGCCGAGGCCGCGGACCGTATCAAAGCCACCGACATCGTGGCCTTCGACGTAGCCGACCTGCTCGGCATCACCGACATCATGATGATCGCCGGCGCCTCCAACGAGCGTCAGGTACTGGCCGTGGCCGAGGAAATCGAAAAGGACCTGTTCCTTAAGTGCTCCGGCCGTCAGCCGCGCTCTCGCGAGGGCCTGACCGAGGGCCAGTGGGTGCTGCTTGACTACGGTGATTTCGTGATTCATGTCATGCACGAGGAATCGCGCGAATTCTACGGGCTCGAACGACTCTGGCGCGACTGCCCGGCCATCGATCTTGAACTCGCACACCCGGAAACGGCGGAGCATGCGGAAGATGCTGCCGTCACCACCGCGTAACGTGCGAATCACATAACGCTGATATTCGCTGATATTCGCGTGTCGGGCTGCCTGTTGCCAAACATCATTGACGGCATCAGGCAGCCCTCCCCTTTTTCCTGTTTCCTCACTGGAACCGAAAGGATCGTCACTATGACCAATCATGTTCGTTCCGTTTTCCTTATCCGTCATGGACGCACCTCCTACAACGCCGCTCACAAGCTCCAAGGCCAGGTCGACATTCCGCTGGACGCCGTGGGTGAATGGCAGGTCAAGCAGACCGCCGCGGCCTTGAAAAGGCTGTACGTCGATCGTCGGCAGGAAATCAACCACCGGTTCATTGTCTGCTCCGATTTGAAGCGTGCGCACGCCACCGCGCAAGCTTTCGCCGACGTATTGGGTGGAATCGAGCCCGTCGATGATCGTCGCGTCCGTGAACGCAGCTTCGGTGATTGGGATGGCCATGCCGTGGCCGAACTGGCCGAACGCTACCCCGAGGACTTCCGTTCCTGGATGGAGTCTCGGGGCGGCGAGCTGAAGTATGGTGCCGAGCCCAAGGAAGCTGTGGGCAAGCGCGGCGTAGAGGCTCTTGAGGACTGGTCCACGCGTGCCGGAGACGACACGGACCTGTTCGTGTTCTCGCACGGCGCATGGATTGCGCAGACATTGCAGACCCTGTTGGGCATTTCTGCAATCGATCCGACCTTTTCTACGGTGGTTTCATTGCGTAATGCGCACTGGGTGCGCTTGGTGCCGATGGACAATCCCGATGGCACTGTGCGCTGGCGTCTGCTGGACTACAATCACGGTCCGGCCATCGCCGACACCGACGAGTGGGAACGCGAACGCTGATCGTGTCACGGCTCCCCTGCTGAGCCAACAGGTTCAGTGTATTCGAAAAACCGTTCAAGCAGTAATTGAATAACCCAATGCCTGAATAATGGCGGAAACAAGCCAAAAAGTGTCGCCAAATCCCACTTTTGCCATTTGGCGACACGCCGGCTTTTGCCAGAATCGACATCTCGTCGTAATGTATACGAGGTCCAAACAACGGGCCAACAATTGAAAACGGGGCTATAGCGCAGCTGGTAGCGCATCTCCATGGCATGGAGAGGGTCGGGGGTTCGAATCCCCCTAGCTCCACGACGAAGCCATCAAATCAGGCGATATGGTGGTTTCTCCGCTGGTTCATGGCGGGTCTTGCGACTCCCATGAATCGGATAGCTTCACTCGGGGCTATAGCGCAGCTGGTAGCGCATCTCCATGGCATGGAGAGGGTCGGGGGTTCGAATCCCCCTAGCTCCACAATCAAGGCCGGTGCTTCATGCACCGGCCTTTCTCGTTTTCTGGCCTATCGGCCGACTTTTGCGCAACATTCCCCGGAAAGCGTCGCCAAGGGGACGCTCTTCCGATTGGCGCGACACCGGCGTGAGCGATAACAGTAATCGCCACTACAATGAGGTGTGGTCCCTATCGTGTTGATTATCAAAGGAGACAAAAACATCGTGACCGTCACCCGTGTATATATCGCCAGCCCTGAAGGCGCCAATGGCCGCAACGTCGTCGCTTACGGCATGCTCAACGCATTGACTTCCAAGTACAAGACCATGGTGTTCCGCCCTGCTGTGTCCAACCATGACGAATTCACCCCGATCCTGCTCGCCGCCTCCAATGCCGGACTCGGCGTGGCCCTGTCCACCGGCCTCGATGTGCACAAGGTGCGCGAGGATAAGGACACCGCCCGTGGCGATATCGTCGGCGCGTTCAACGATGCCATGGACGTTTCCCGCGCGGACGCCGCCCTGATCGTGGGCACCGACAAGTCCCACGTCAACGATCCGACCAGCTATGAATTCGACGCGAATGTCGCCGCTGATCTGAAGGCCGGCGTGTTCCTAGCCGTGTGCACCATCGACCGTTGGCCGCACGAGCTCGACGAGACCGTCAAGCTGTCCATCGAGGGCATGGAGGCCGCTGGCAACAAGGTGCTTGGCATCTTCGTGACCGGATGCGAGCCGCGCCACGCTTTCTCCGTTAAGGAGACCCTCGCCAAGTACGGCCTGCCGGTCTGGACTCTTCCGCAGGTGCCGTTCACCGATGAATCCACCAAGGATCTGGCGCTGGAGGCCTTCCGTAAGAACGCTCCCACCGATGAAGTGCTCGCCGCGCTCGATGTGGACGTCACCGCGCCCATCACCCCGTACGCCTTCCAGTTCGGCCTGCTCGGCAAGGCCAAGAGCAACAAGAAGACCATCGTGCTGCCCGAAGGCGAGGAGGACCGCATCATCAAGGCGGCCGACTACCTGCTTGAGCGCGAGATCGTGAACCTCATCATCGTGGGCAACAAGGACGCCATTCTGGCTCGCGGCAAGGAACTGGGCCTGAACTACTTGGAGCGCGCCCGCTTCCAGGCTATGGACGACGAGAACGTGTTGAAGCCCATGGTCGCCAAGCTGTGCGAGTTGCGTGCCAAGAAGGGCATGACCGAGGAGCAGGCCCGCAAGCAGCTGGCCGACGCCAGCTACTTCGGCACCATGCTCGTGGTGCTCGGCTACGCCGACGGCCTGGTCTCCGGCTCCGTGAACTCCACCGCCAACACCGTGCGCCCGGCCCTGCAGGTCATCAAGACCAAGCCCGGCCAGAAGCTGGTCTCCGGCGCATTTCTCATGTGCTTCAAGGACCATGTGGCCGTGTTCTCCGACTGCGCCATCAACCTCAACCCGGATGCCGAGCAGCTTTCCGAAATCGCGTTGCAGTCCGCCGAGACCGCACGTGCCTTCGGCATCGACCCGAAGGTCGGTATGCTCTCCTACTCCACCCTCGGCTCCGGCAAGGGACCGGACGTGGACATGGTCGAGGAAGCCACCAAGCTGCTCAAGGAGAAGGCTCCGGATCTGCCGGTGGTCGGTTCCATCCAGTTCGACGCCGCCTGGTCCCCCACCGTGGCCGCCACCAAGGCCAAGGGCAACGATGTGGCCGGACACGTCAACGTGTTCGTCTTCCCGGACCTGTGCGCCGGCAACATCGGCTACAAAGCCGTGCAGCGCTCCTCCGGCGCCTTGGCCATCGGCCCGGTGCTGCAGGGTCTCAACAAGCCGGTAAACGACCTGTCCCGTGGTGCTCTGGTGCAGGACATCATCAACACCATCGCCCTCACCGCCATCGAAGCGCAGTGAGCCCGGCTTGGCTCCCGGTGGCTCCCGCCAGCGGGAGCCACCGTAATGCTTATTTTGTAGCAAGCAACGAGTAATCTAATCAACGGTAACCCGTGTCTCACGGGAACATTCAATCACAATGGAGGATGCCCACAATGGCGAAAACCGTCCTTGTCATCAATTCCGGCTCCAGCTCGATCAAGTACCAGCTGGTTGATCTCGAATCCGGCGAAGGCCTCGCTTCCGGCCTCGTCGAGAAGATCGGTGAGCCGGTCGACGGCCACTACAAGCACGAGTACAACGGCGAAAAGCACGAGCTTGAAGAGCCGATTCACGACCACGAGCAGGGTCTGAAGCGCGTGCTCGGCTTCTTCGAGGAGTACGGCCCGAACCTGTCTGAGGCTGGCATTGTCGCCGTCGGCCACCGTGTGGTGCAGGGTGGCTCCATCTTCCCGAAGCCGGCCCTCGTGACCAACAAGACCATCAACCAGGTCAAGGATCTGGCTGTGCTCGCCCCGCTGCACAACGGCCCGGAGGCCAAGGGCGCCGAAGTCATGCGCTCCCTGCTGCCGGACGTTCCGCAGATCTTCGTCTTCGATTCCTCCTTCTTCTTCCAGCTGCCGAAGGCCGCCAGCACCTACGCGCTGAACAAGGAAATCGCCGATCAGTACCACATCCGCCGCTACGGCGCCCACGGCACCTCCCACGAGTACATCTCCTCCGTGGTGCCGGACGTCGTCGGCAAGCCGGCTGAAGGCCTGAAGCAGATCGTTTTGCACATCGGCAACGGCGCTTCCGCTTCCGCTGAGGTCTCCGGCAAGCCGGTTGAGACCTCCATGGGTCTGACCCCGCTTGAGGGCCTGATGATGGGTGGCCGTACCGGTGACATCGACCCGGCTGTGGTCTTCCACCTGATTCGCAACGCCCACATGAACGTGGACGAGCTTGACGCCCTGTTCAACAAGCGTTCCGGCATGATGGGCATGACCGGCTATGGCGATTTGCGTGAGGTTCACCGTCTGGTGTCCGAGGGCAATGAGGACGCCAAGCTGGCTCTGGATGTCTACGTGCACCGCATCGTCAGCTACATCGGCAACTACACCTACCAGATGGGTGGCTGCGACGTGATCACCTTCACCGCTGGCGTGGGCGAGAACGACGACGTGGTCCGCAAGATGGTGTGCGACAAGCTCGCTCCGTTCGGCGTCAAGCTGGACGAGGAGAAGAACGCCACCCGCTCCAAGGAACCGCGCATCATCTCCACTCCGGACTCCTCCGTGATCATCGCCGTGATCCCGACGAACGAAGAGCTGGCCATCGCCCGCAAGTCCGCCGCAATCGCCGAAGCCGGCACCGACACCTACGGCAACACCTTCGCCAAGTAAGTAACCGCCGTTAGGCATCTCACCAATCTCTAGTTGCAACACTATGGGGGCTGATTCCGATTGGAATCAGCCCCCATTCGTATATGGTCATGAGACCACTACCCCCGCGTCATACTCTCCTCAGTCGCCTCCGGTGGACAGCTCCCCTCAGAGAGGGGAGTTGTCCGCGTAGCGGACTGAGGGGAGTTCCACCAGAACACAGGACCCCTTACTGCCTCAGCATGCCGCTCCACATACCGACGAAGTCAGGCAAGGTCTTGCGCGTGGTGGACACGTTGATGACCTCGATATCGGGAATACGCAGCCCCAGCATCGCGGCGAACGTGGCCATACGGTGATCAGCATAGGTTTCCATCACAGCACCGTGCAACGTCTCCGCCGGCACCGGTTCGATACGCAATCCATCAGGCAATTCCTCAGCCGCTCCCCCAACACGACGAATCTCGTTGACCAATGCCTCCAGACGATTCGTTTCGTGGCCGCGCAAGTGACCAATACCAACCATGTCTGTCGACTTATCAGCAAACACCAGAATCGCCGCCAACGAGGGCGCAATCTCCCCGGCCGCCGTCAAATCGAACGTACCCAGCCCACGCACGGTGCCGTCACCGGTCACTTCGCAATAGCGCACGCCATCGATTGTCGGGAACGATACTTTGGCACCCATCTGTTCCAGATAGCCCGGCAACAAACCACCCGGCTGGGTGGTGGTCTCAGGCCAATGAGGCACCCGGACCGTGCCGCCGGCGATCAATGCCGCGCCGAGGAATGGCGCCGCGTTCGACAGGTCGGGCTCAACGGTCACCTTGCTCGGCAGTTGCATTGCGCGCGGTTCAACCGTCCATGTGCGGGCGGATTCGTCGGCCTCAACCGCACCGCCGGCACCGGTCACATCAGCCACAGTCATGCGAATGTGCGGCAGGCTCGGGGTCTTCTCCCCCGTGTGCGCGAGGTGCAGACCGCCAGGCAGTTTGGAACTAATCAGCAACAGGCCGGAGATGAACTGGGAAGAACCGGACGAATCGATGCTGACCTGCGCCTGGGCAGCCGGCAAGGTTGCAGGCGGCGTAATAGTGAACGGCAGACGGCCAACCTCGCCGTGGTAATCAACCGTTGCACCCAGCTGTTCCAAACCGTCAAGCACCGGCTTCATCGGGCGTGCATAAGCCTGTTCGTCGCCATCAAAATTCACTGGGCCATCTGCAAACAGGGCAAGGCCGGGCACGAAACGCATCACCGTGCCGGCCAGTCCGCAGAACACATTGACGTTGCCATGGAATCGGCCGGATACGGGAGGAGTAACCGTTACGGTGGTGTCGGTTGCGGAATCCACGTCGCAGCGGACACCGAGGGCTTCGAGGGCACCCATCATAAGGTCCGTGTCGCGCGAACGCAGCAGGCCAATCAGAGTAACGGGCTTGCTGCCGAGGGCGGCGAGAATCAGGTAGCGGTTGGATAGGGACTTGCTGCCCGGCACCGTTACCGTAGCGTTCAACGGCTGTGTGGCGAGCGGGGCAGGCCAGAGATTCGTGAGTTGTTCAGTCATAAGGCCAAATCTATCAAACAAATTATTCACCGGTCGGCAGCGATGCGGGATTCGATCTGCTGATCAGGTGCGGAAGACGGCTGCTCAAAACCGCCTTCGATGGCCTGCGCGTGCAACAACTGAGCGGCCGCGCGATCGGCCTCGATGGCGGCGATCTGGCGCGAGAACACGATGAACCAGCCGAGGAACGCCAGACCAGCCAACGCCTCCACATTGGTGAGGGTGTTGTGACCCATCATCATATTGACCCAGAATGCAGCGCATACGAGCGCGGTCAGGTCGGAGGCCACCATCACTGCTTTGGACAGGCGTGGCGCAAGCCACGGCAGGAGCACGAACAGCAGCAGCATGACGAACGGCAGGCCTTTGGCGCATATATTGTGCAAGAGATTGTGTGGCGTGTACCGAAACACGCCGATGCCGATGAATGCCAGGCCGGCCACCATCAGCAGGAAGGACAGAATGGAGATGCGCAGCATGAAATGTGGGATTTCGTAGCCGCGATTCGGATCTCTGTTGGTGCGGTCGTGCCAGAGGCGCTGTAGCCGTTCGGTGGTCACCAGTTCGGAGATGGCGAAGTAGCTGACGATGATGATGCATGTGCCGGCAAGAATCAGCGTGGAGTTGAACATACGGGCCGCAAACGTGGTTCTGTCGCCGAGCTGCGAAAAGTTGTTGTGATACCAGTATGGGTCGTCGGTGGTCATGCCGGCGGTGACCACGCCGGAGATGACGAAGAACGGCAACAGACTGGCAATAGTTTTGGCGTTCATCATCTCCGCCTGTACAAAGGTCATGTACCCCACCACGCCGGCGAAGGCGGCGCAGACGCTGGAGATATAGCCGGAGAAGATGGCATTGCCCATCATGTCGTTGGCCGCACCGATGAGTGCAAAAGACGACAGGAAAATGGTCGAGGCATACACCACCGAAAGGGCGACGATTTCGAAAATGCGACGAATCGGTGCAAACCAACCATGTTTGAGGTTCAATGAACGTGATTTGCGCGCATAGCCAATAATGAAGGAAATGACGCCGCATGCCGCCACGATGCCCGAACATACCATGAATCGGCGTTGCGTCAGCTGCCAGATGGCCGGCGCGTATTCCATGTACAGGTTCATCGATACCGCGCCAACGACGGCGCAAATCAAGAAGGAGATGAGTCCGGAGGTTTCTGCACGCTGATGACGTCCCATGCCGGGCCTCCCCTATCTATTCGATGCCGCGTTATCTTTCAACAACAAACAAAACTCCCCCCGAGGACAACGCTTTACTAGCAAGCCAGCGGGATTTGGCTGTCGCCATTCTACTGAAAATCTGAAACACTACAAAAAAACGATTATGTACGGGCTTCTTAGCCTTTGCGACTATCGTTACCGCCTTGCCGAGTACCGTTGCTCATGCAGAAAGAAAGCAGTATTGGACACAATCGAATGAGCGTGTCGGTATCGTTGAAAAAGTAATGAATGACGGTTCTATCGGTTCAACCTTTAAGGGTTGCAACCAGTTAACTTAATTGCCCTGAGTTCTAAATAGAAGTGCAACACCTTGTCTAGGGTTGGAAGTGTTCAGTTTCTAACTTAAGAAGGTGTTGCAC